>CAMPHD010000387.1 GCA_946885765.1 uncultured Thalassospira sp. | reverse complement strand
GTCGGCACCGCTGCGGCCATCAATACGCTTGCCGGTTTTCAGGATCGCACCGCGAACGATGTCTTTTTCCAGATCCTTGATGATCGACGAAACCTTGCCTTTAAGGGCATCGGCGATTTCTTCTTCGGCCAGTTTCTCGGCAATAGCGGCTTTGGCGTTCGAAACAGCAGCCGAACGCTCCTGCTTGACGACATGGCTGTATGCTTTGGTCAGGCTATCGGTGCCAATGGCAGCAACTTTATCAACCAGCGCATCATAGCCTTCCGGCAGTTCTGCAATATCGCGCGGCTCTTTCGCGGCATCTTCGGCCAGCGAAATGATCAGATCAAGAACCGGCTGGAAATGATCATGACCGAATTTCACTGCACCAAGCATGATTTCTTCCGAAAGCTCGCTGGCTTCGGATTCAACCATCATCACACCGTCACGGGTACCGGCAACAACCAGATCAAGGGCACTTTCCTTAACCGACTCGGTAGCCGGGTTCAGGATATATTCGCCGTCCTTGTAACCGACGCGGGCAGCACCGATCGGGCCGAGGAACGGCAGACCGGAAATGGTCAGTGCGGCCGAGGCACCGATCATGGCAATCACGTCCGGATCGTTTTCCATGTCATGTGACAGAACGGTACAAACGATCTGGGTTTCGTTGCGATACAGCGGGTGGAACAACGGACGGATCGGACGGTCGATCAGGCGCGAAACCAGAGTTTCCTTTTCCGAAGGACGACCTTCACGCTTGAAGAAACCACCCGGGATTTTACCGGCAGCAAATGCTTTTTCCTGATAGTTCACGGTCAGCGGGAAAAAGTCTATATCCGGGCGCGGTGATTTCGCGCCAACAGCGGTACAAAGCACAACGGTCTCGCCATAGGTGACCATGACGGCACCATCGGCCTGGCGCGCGACCTTGCCGGTTTCGAGAACCAGCTTGGCATTGCCCCACTGCATTTCCTTGCGGACGACATTAAACATTATTTTCTCTTCCTCTTACAAACCTTCAGCGGACCCGGATAGTCTTACACGAGTTCCGAACACATTAATTATGAGGCTTTCATAAAAGCTGCATAATTAATGGGTCCGGACCAAGCAAAGAGGTCGGCCCATCCGACCCTGCTTCCCCGTGTTTCCCGATCCGCTCGGGACATAAAAAACGACGGCGGAGGGGATCAACCACCTCCGCCGCAGTTCGATATCAGCGGCGAATACCGAGGCGTCCGATAACGGTCTCGTAACGCGACTGGTCTTTGCGCTGCAGGTACTTCAGCAGACGACGACGCTGGCCAACCATCATGAGAAGACCACGACGGCTGTGGAAGTCGTGGTTATGTTCTTTCATGTGTTCGGTCAGGTTCTTGATCCGCTCGGTCAGGATTGCAACCTGGACTTCGGGGGAACCGGTGTCACCGTCTTTCTGAGCGTATTCTTTGATCAGCTCAGCTTTGCGTTCAGCAGTAATCGACATCAGGCATCCTTTCGCCTTTAGAGATTAAAAACACGTACAGGCCGGATTTCGCCGCCACTGATCTCCGCCAACGCAACCGCGCGGTCATGGAGCATGGCGCAGACGATATCGTCCTGCACGACGGGGGTTTCGAGAGCACTGCGTTTTGCTACCGGCAACAACCCGACAGGTTGTCCACTCGACAGCCGCTGCGCCTCGACTTCGGTCAGGGCCAGCGCCGGGATGTCGTCCAGCGCGGTCTCGACCGGAAGCAATTTCTCCAACACCGCATCCGGATCCATTTCGAGCAATTCCGCAAGCGGAATGGAACTCGTTTCAGGAAACGGCCCCGCCGACGTCCGGCGAAGGGCGGATATATGGCCGACAGAACCAAGGCGCAGCGCAATATCGCGCGCCAAAGACCGCATATATGCCCCTTTGCCCGAAACAACTTCGAGAACGGCATGATCGCGATCCGGCATATCGACCAGTCGAAGATCCTTGATCAGAATCGGACGCGGTTTAAGCACCACGTCTTCATCGCGACGCGCAAGGTCATAGGCACGCTTGCCATTGACCTTGATCGCCGAAAACTTGGGCGGCACCTGCTGGATTTCGCCAATAAACTCACCCAGCACGGCCTTTATCTCGTCTGCATCCGGACGATGATCCGAGGTGGCGGTAACTTCGCCCTCGGCATCGTCAGTACTGCGTGCTTCGCCGAATTTCAGCGTCACACGATAACTTTTGCTGCCATCCATGACATAGGCAACCGTTTTTGTCGCCTCGCCAAATGCAATCGGCAGAACACCACTCGCCAATGGATCGAGTGTCCCGCCGTGACCAGCCTTTGCCGCATCAAGCAGACGACGCACCTGATTGACCACTGTCGAAGACGTGATTTCCAGGGGCTTGTCGACTGCCAGCCAGCCATTGATGCTTCTACCGCGACGCCGACGCGCCATCAGTGGTCCTCATTCTCATGGTCGTCCGACCCGTCCGCCGCAAGATCCTGTGCAACATGCGGGTCACGCAGGAGGGCACCGATATGGTCGGCTACATCGAAACTTTTGTCTTCAACAAAACGCAATGCCGGTACGTATTTCATATGAACCGTACGCGCCACATAGGTACGCAAATGGCCCTTCTGCCGCGTCAGCGCCTTGAACGAGGTTTCCGCCTCGCCCCCGCCAAGCGGCGTAAAGGATACCATGGCATTGCGCATATCCGGGCTCAGACTGACGCTGGTAATGGTTACCGGGCGCCGGGTCAGTTCCGGGTCGTATATATCTCCACGCTCAAGTGCATGCGACAGGGCCTGGCGGATTTCCTCCGCCACGCGCAACTGTCGCTGACTTGGTGCTTTGGCCGGTTGCTTCGCCATATCGTCAATCCACCGTCTTAAAGTTCGACGGCGATTTCCTCCTGCTCGAAGCACTCGATCATATCGCCGACCTGCAGGTCATTATACTTGGCGAATGACATGCCACATTCATAGCCCTCGCGAACTTCTTTTACTTCATCCTTGAAGCGACGCAGCGTCGACAGTTCGCCCGAATGGATCACGACGTTGTCGCGAAGCAGGCGAACACCCGCACCACGTTTGACGGTACCCTCGGTAACCATACAACCGGCAATCTTGTTGCCTGAGATGGTGAAGATGTCGCGGATTTCCGCGTAACCCAGGAATTTCTCGCGGACTTCCGGCGACAGCATACCCGACAGCATCTTTTTGATGTCGTCTGCAACATCATAGATGATCGAATAATAGCGAATGTCGACATTGTCACGACGGGACTGTTCACGGGCCTGCTGGTTGGCACGAACGTTAAAGCCGATGATCAGCGCATTTGACGCACGCGCCAACGTGACATCGGACTCGTTGATCCCGCCAACGCCGCTATGCAGAACGCGCACACTGACTTCCTCGTTACCCAGCTTCTGCAGGGTACCGATAAGCGCTTCGACAGAACCCTGCACGTCGCCCTTGATAAGGATCGGCAGTTCCTTGACCTCGCCCGAGGTCGAGAACAT
>CAMPHD010000386.1 GCA_946885765.1 uncultured Thalassospira sp. | reverse complement strand
AAACGGATCAGCGAAATTCAAAAAGGCAGCCGGTTGGCTGCCTTTTTTCCTGTACGCGTTCTGGAATTGCGCCTAACGGATTTCGATCACTTCACCGGGTACAGCCACACGTACCTGTCCGTTCTCGCGCAGAAGTTCTGTGATCTCGCGTCTTGCATCACGCTTGATATGATAAAGCCAGAATCGCGCACCGGGCATGTCGGACGCCAGTTGCAAAACGGTTTCCAGATCGCAATGCGCCGCATGTCTTGGATCATGGCTGGGTAAATATGTTTCCTGAAATACCAGATCTGCCCCGGTGAACAACGCTGCCGTATCGACCGTCACATTGCCATCCCCGGAATAGGCAAAACCCTTGTTATCGTACCGCAACAAAATGGCGTGGTTCTGAACGCTATGGTCTGATCGGGCAAATTTGGTTTCAAACGGGCCGATTTGTGTGGTTTCAGGCACTGCATGCCAGACGATTTCAAACGGCCAGGCACTGCCCAACCCGGAAAAGCCAAGTTCCATGATTTTTTCAAGATGGCTGCGAACGGCTGGTGTCGCGATGATATGAACCGGTTTTGACCGGCCATCGTCGCGCCAGTTCAACATTACCGGAACCAGACCGAAAACATGATCAGGATGCATATGGGTAAAGTAAATCGCATCAATCGCATCGGGATCGGGAAATTTGCGCATCAGCAATCCCGGCACGGTTGCGCCGCAATCAATCATCAGGCGGTACCCGTCAGCCGTCACCACAACGGACGAATTTTCAAAGACGGGGTCAAATGCCTCGCCAACCCCCAAAACATCTATGCGCATATATTCACTGGCCATTCCCCGTCACCGCGTTGTTTGCGGATCATTTGCAAGAATGTCTATTTTTGCTGAGACAGGAAACAATAGGCAAGCTGTTCAAATTTGTTTTCGCGATAAAGTCTTGAAACCGTCACGGTACAAACGAAACAGGGTGACCGAACATGCCAGTCACCCTGCAATCTGATACAGTTGTATAGGAAATATAACGTTTAGCGTGCCAGAACCTCGGCAGCATCGCGGGTGCGACTGACCGAGTCGGCAACCATCCCGGTGGTCGATTTGATCGAATCAAGGTTGCGCGACAGACCATCGACCGCTGTTGCCATCATGCGCATATTTTCCGAAACACCTTCGGTGACGGCACTTTGTTCCTCTACCGCGGACGAAATGTTGGTCACGCTGTCGCGCACCGTTTCGACCGAATGGCGAATGGTTTCAAGCGCACCGACAACCTCGGACGAAATCGACTGGATGCCCGAAATCTCATCGGAAATCTGTTCGGTAGCACGCGCCGCCTGATTTGCAAGGTTCTTGACCTCGTTTGCAACAACCGCAAATCCCTTGCCAGCATCACCCGCACGCGCACTTTCAATCGTCGCATTCAACGCCAACAGGTTGATCTGCCCGGCGATGTTCTGAATGACTTCAACAATGCTGCCCATCGAATGGACAACTTCTGCCATCCGCTGGGTCGAATTGTTGGCGCTGACAGTCTGATCGAACGCACGTTCGGTTTCGTCACGCGATTGCGCCATACTCCGCGAGATTTCCGCAATTGATGCCGCCATCTGTTCTGCACTGGTTGCAACGGTCTGCACCGTATGTGACGTTTCTTCGGACGCGCTGACACTTTGATCGGCCGAATTACCAAGCGCCGAGATATTGCCGTCAATCTCGGTAAAGTTCTTGTCAATCATACCTTTAAGATCAAGCAACAGTTGGGTCTGTTCCGTAATATCGGTCGCAAACTTGATCACTTTGAACGGTTTACCCACCGGATCAAGCACCGGGTTATAGGATGCCTCGATCCAGATTTCCTTGCCTCCCTTGCCAACACGCTTGAACTGGCCTGCATGGAAGTTACCGGAATTCAGGGCCTTCCAGAACGAACGGTATTCGACGGAATCGCGGTCCGAGCGTTCAACAAACATGCTGTGATGTTTGCCGACAACCTCATCAAGACTGTAACCCATGACATCAAGGAAGTTCTTGTTTGCCTTAAGGATTTTACCGTTCAGGTCAAATTCGATGACAGCTTGCGATTTTTCGATTGCGTCAAACACACTTTGCAAAACAGCGCGTTCAACGCGGCGGGCCGTGATGTCGGTTGCAAATTTCACAACCTTGATCGGCTTTCCGTCCTTGCCAAGAACCGGATTATAGGTCGCCTCAAGCCAAAGCATTTCGCCATTTTTGCGCACGCGCGGCACCGCACCTGACGAAAACTTTCCGTTGCGAAGCTGAACCCAGAAATTGCGATAATCATCGCTGTTGGCAATTTCGCCCGGCACAAACATCACGTGATGCTTGCCGACGATTTCTTCGAGTGTGTACCCCATCGTCTTGAGGAAATTCTCGTTGGCCGTCAGAATTTTACCATCAATTGAAAACTCGATAAAAGCCATCGACAGGCTCAGCGCATTTACAATCTGCTGCGCTTCCAGAGAACTGCCATTTTTGAAAAGTGATGCTAAACCCATCCGGATATCTTCCCTGTGCTGTCCGGATTTTTAACTGTAAACCCGGTCATCTATAGGCATACGTAAAAACAAAACGAACAATTACGCATATGCAGCACAATTGTTCGTAGCGGATCATACCTATACTTAAGGAGTATTCAACCACCTATTTTGGCATAGGTGAATCTACCTGTGATTATGGCTTCAGGCAGGCCACTTTACGATATAGCGAGTCAGATCGGGATGGGCATCGTCCTCGGAAATCACCAACCCCTTGATCGACATACCCGCCATAATCGTAGAATCCGGTCGACCCGTGACAAGTGGATGCCAATCAGGAAGCCCTTTACCTTCCGACATCAACCGGTAGGCACAGGTCGATGGCATCCAGGACAGGGTCGTGACATTTTCCTGCGAAAGCTGCACGCAATCGGGTATATGCTTTGTCCGGTTGGGGTAATCCTTGCAGCTGCAGGTTTCGCAATCCAAAAGACGACAGGCCACCGAAGTATAATAAACAAAGTCGGTATCTTCATCCTGAAGCTTGTGCAGGCAGCATTTGCCGCAGCCGTCGCAAAGGGATTCCCATTCCGCTTTTGTCATTTCATCAAGTGTCTTGGTTTCCCAGAACGGGGCGTCACCTGCCTCGGGCGTCGGCTCTGTCATCATCTCTCTCGTCGGGCAATCGTATTGTTGTTGGCAGATTGTAACATATGACCGGCGTTCAATCCGTAAAAGTTCGACAATCAATCGCGATGGCAGATCATATGAAAGAACGACCCGAAAACCGAACCGTTCATTAACCCTGCCGGACCAAGATTTTCCCCGGTTGCGGTAATCATGCTGCCAATTGGCGCCCCACTGGCGCTTATCGTTGAAGCATAATGAAACTCATGCCCGCGCAGGATTGTTCCAGCCGGGCCGAACACCGTTGCCACGGAAAAGGCCAATGTGCGATATCCCAGATGCAGCCTGCGCTCCTCGAAGCTGGTAA
>CAMPHD010000385.1 GCA_946885765.1 uncultured Thalassospira sp. | reverse complement strand
GTATTGGCAATGATGATGTCACCAACCCGAAGCATGTCGCGCGCATCGGCAAAATAACCCGCCGTATCAACGTCGGCGGCGAAATCCGGGGTGATGTAATGCCAAAGCGTAAAGCCGTTGGCATAGGCCAGAACACTGAGGTTTCTGGCTTTAAAACCTTCTGCCATTTTGGTCTCCGTTATCTGTATGGAAAATCTTCAAAAGCCGCGGCTTATTCTTTGGCCCGGATGCAGCTCACCCCGGCATCATCAACAAGCACCGCGCCCTGGCTCATGGAATTGTTGACGAAATGCGCCGCATGGTCGCCGTGCCAGGTAATGTCGGACTGCACATCGGCCCCAATCGCATGGCCAATCGCGGTTCGGTGATACCAGAAGCACGACCGGATGCCGTCCGCCACCGGAAGCCCCGAATGCGGCATCCATAGCGTGCCAAGCCACCGTTTGGCCTGCGTTCCCTTCCACGGCAGATCATCATCACCGACATAATCGGCATTGGAAAATTCCGGGAGTTGCAGCAATTCGGACCACTGTTTCCAGCCGACAATCGCATAACGCTGCCCGTCATCGGGCACATCGCGGTTGCCCATGCCTTCAAAGGCTGCCATCACCTTGCCAAGGGTCAGGCCGGTATCATTGTGATCAATAAGCTCCTCGCCGCTTGCCAGTGCATTGATGATCAGATCATCTGTCTTGCGACCCAGCGCATAGGCACCGGCATTGGCCAGAACCATCTTTTCATCGTGATTGGTCTTAAGCTCATCAAGTGCATCGACCCAGTCACCGGCATAATAATCGCGAAGGTCACAGCGCACCGCCTCATGTTCGGCATTCATCACCGGCACCTTGCCATGGCGTGCCTTGGTGGTCGCCTTGCCCTTGCCGACTTTCTGAAAAACCGTGCTGGCCCCCTTCACACTGTTTTTGACCCGCACCGTATTGCGAAGCTTTGATCCCATCCGCTGATAGGCCTGATGCACATCGGCCTGGAAATGATCGACAAAGCTTTTATCGATTGTCACGCTCATTGGTTTTGTATCCTTCTGCCCATAAACAATTTTCCGACCACAGATGCGATGAAACGGCCCGACGGCGCTGCAAATCAGGCAATTTCGCCTTATTTGCACCCCGAACCGGTCATCTTGCGGTCATGGTTGAGTGGTCTTGTGTTTCGGCTCGAACCCCCATCTTCACGGGGGGATCGAACACCTGTCCGGTTTGGCCGGACCTGTTGCAAAATTGATGATCTGGAGTTTGCGTTGCGCGCAAAACTGTTTGCCACCATCGCCCTGATCGGGATTGGGGCAGCGGGTTATACCCTGCTGCCCTATACCCCTGTTCCCGGCTATTTCAACGATTTCACCAGCCGGGTTTCGGCCCTTGCCGGGTTTGGCGCGGAAAATATCCGCAACCGGGTTCTGCCCGATCTCGAAGCCGAACTGTCCAACGCGGACCTTTCGATTGGCGCGCCGGTTTTCGTGCGCGTATTCAATGCCGATCGCGATGTCGAAGTCTGGCTCAAGGCAAACAACCGTTACCGCCTGTTTACCCGCTATAATTTCTGCGACGCCGATGCCATCACGCAGGCCAATGACGACGATGGCGGCAACACCGATGCCGATACCGCAACCATCGGCAACACCGCCGATCTTGGCGTTTACCACGTCACGCGCGACGACCTTTCCCCCAACAGCCCGCACCACCTTGAAATCGCTCTGACACCGTTAACATCGGGCACGCCCGAGGATATCGAGGAACAGGCTCAAACCGGCCAACCCGCCCTTCGCGGCAATTGCGAGGGCACGGGCGGCATCGCGCTTGAAAACGATGATATCGAACCGGTCTATATGCTGATCGATACCGCCCTTCGCGCCGGTCAGGCACAGGTGCCCGTCCACGTATTTGAAAAACGCCAGAACATGGATGATGCCGTAACCCTGACCGAAGACGCCTTTGCCAGCGTCCCGGCACCGGGGCTTTATGACGTTTACGCCGCGTTTGAGCGCACCCGCATCCCCCCCGAAGTCCAGAAAACCGATGGCCGCTATCAGGTGAACTAGGAAATGCCATGCAGGCGGTCAAAACCTGCCTGCACCTCGGCGACAATCGCCGGATCACGGTCGCGCCAGTATCGCGGATCATTCATTTTGGCCCGGATATCTTGGCGCAGATCACCCGTCGCATCGCCTCTTGATCCCGCCGCCAATCCGGGTTCGGTCCCGCCACTCATCAACCGGTGAATGCTGCGCACCCCGTCTGCCGTCTGGCACAGAACCTCAAACGCCGCCTCGGGCAGGTTTTCGCGCCCCCATTTTTCAATCCGGGGGGCGATCCGCTTCCAGTTCTCCTCCCCGCCAAATTCCGCCGCCAGGGCCGCCCGATCCGTGGCACGTTTGCCTGCGACCTCGACCTCGCCAATTAACGGCCCGATCACCTCGGCCGCGAGATCATAAACAAGCTGCGCCTGTGCGCCGGTAAATCCCGCCGCGTGCAACCGCGCATTTAACGCCGGATCAACCGCGCCCAACACGTCATCAACCGCAATCTGGTAGCCATCCGGCATTTCGGGAATGCTGGCCGGGTCAATGACCGCGATGGCTTCACCGGCCTCAACCTCACCTTCCGGCAAGACACCAGCATCGGAAACCACATCTTCCGCGCCACTTGCCACATCTTCCAACACCTCAGGCACGCCGCCCGCCGCATCAGCCGGGCGCAACAGATTATCCCCTGCCCCCTGCCCGGCTTCTGGCCCCATCGGGTTTTGCTCAATCGTCATGCTGCACTCTCCCCTCTCCGCGCAGCCTCTTCGCTGCCGGATTGCTGTTCATAAAAATACGATTTTTCCTGATTAACACTGCGCGGGGCAGCGAAGTCTGGACGGTCAGACAAATGACGCCGTCACTCCCTCGCGCCGCACACTCCCCATCGTCGATGCGGCACCAAGTCTGGATGCCTGCGTTGGCGGGCATGACGGTTGAAGGCAAAAGTCACTCCCCCTCCCCGTCACTCCCGCGCAGGCGGGAGTCCATCGCGCCGCATACGCCAAACTCACATCAAGCGCCCCACCTTCACAGGCACAAGCAGCGCCGAACCAAAAGCAGCAACGGGTAACCTCGCCCCTATCTGCCGTACCTTACTTTTACGCTGCCTTAAGCACCGCACCCTCTCCGCCAAAATCGCGGATGAGGCACCGCTGTCTGGATTCCCGCCTTCGCGGGAATGACGACAGGGACGAATAGTCGCGCCCAACCCTCTCCGTCACTCCCGCGAAGACGGGAGTCCTTCGCGCCACATGCACCAAACTCACATCAAGCACCACACCTTCAAAGGTACAGGCACAACAGAACCAACAACAGAAAAGGGGGCACCTCGCCCCCATCCGCTACGCCTTCGTTTACGCTGCCTCTTGCAAGCTACGACCAGCACCCGCGGCCTTAAGCACCGCACCCTCTCCGCCAAAATCGCGGATGAGGCACCGCTGTCTGG
>CAMPHD010000384.1 GCA_946885765.1 uncultured Thalassospira sp. | reverse complement strand
TGCCCGTGCGCTTCGTACCTATGTTTCATAGTAGCATTTTAAAAAACGCATGCTCGACAGGTTCATGATCGTGATAACCAGAATTACATTAGATAATCTCTTTGTAAGCTGATATCTAACGATCATCCCCAAGACAGATTTCCGAACGGCGAGTGGATGTATAGAGTTCTCGATTGCCTGACCACACAGCATGACCCGTGGCTGGTTCTGATTGCCGTCCTGTTGTGCCTTGGCGGGGTGCATACGGCATTTAACCTTTATAGCCGCGCATGCGTCGGACGTCTTCAGCAAAAACTGAGCTGGCTGTTCCTGACCGGTGTGGTGACCGGTTGTGCAATCTGGGCCACCCATTTCGTTGCAATGCTGGCCTACGATCCGATTTTGCCGGTTGGCTATAATCCCGGTCTGACCATCCTGTCACTTTTGATTGCGATTGTTGCAACCTTTATCGGCTTTACCATTCCCGGGATTGCGAAACAAAACCTTGTTCCGGCACGTCTGGTCGGTGGTCTTGTCGTTGGACTCGGTATCTCGGCAATGCATTTCACCGGGATGGCTGCAATGAGGGTTCCAGGTGTCATAAGCTGGCATATGGATATTGTCGTCGCCGCCATTCTGATGGGGGCTGCATTTGGTATGGTCACGCTGCTGATCGCGGGAAAGGCTCAGACGGGGCGTGAAAAGACCTATGGCAAAATCGGACTGACCGTTGCCATTGTCACCATGCATTTCAGCGCCATGGGCGCATTGATCATCACCCCGGATCCAACCATCCCCGTCCCGGTACAGATCATTTCACAAAGCAGTCTGGCGCTTGCCGTCGCCATGGTTGCCATCCTTGTCATCGGGATCGGCTTTGTCATGGCAATGATTGACCGGCAATTGCGCGAAAATGCCTCGGCGCGAATGCGCATCTTTGGCGATTCCGCGATCGAGGCGCTGGTGATGACCCAGAACGGTATTATCGTCGATGCCAATCACAGCTTCCTGAAGATGATCAAGGGCGAAGCCGCAACAATATCGGGTGTCGATTTTATCGAAACGTGGCTGCCCGATGCCTCTCCTGCGTTTCGCGATGGGGCCGAACATTACACTGAAACCAGTCTGGCGCTCAGTCCCGGCCATACGATCCCGGTTGAAGTGATCCGCCGTGATCTGCCCGCCGACGAATTTTCCGAAGATGCGGTGATTTATGCCCTTCGCGATTTGCGCGAACGTTACGAGGCGGAACGCCATATCCGCTATCTGGCGGAACATGACGCCCTGACCAAGCTTCTGAACCGAGCTACGTTCCATGATCGTCTTGCGCTGGCACTGGAACAGTCGCGGATCACAGGAAACCCGGTTTCGGTTCTTTGTATCGATCTTGATCATTTCAAGGAACTCAATGACACCTATGGCCATATCGCAGGTGATCACGCGCTTCGCGAAGTCGGCGAACGGATCGGCAAACTGATCGAGGATAACGTGATTTTTGCCCGTGTCGGCGGGGATGAATTCGTTGCGCTGATCGTGCATGACAATCCCGACCCGGACAGCATGATTGCGACCGCACAGAACAAGGCACAGGCGCTTCTTGATTGTCTGAGCGTTCCCGTATTTATCAATCCCGGAAATTCGGCCCGGATCGCGGCAAGTGTCGGCATCGCACATTTCCCTGATGATGGCGACGATATCGAAAGCATCATGTTCCACGCCGATCTGGCGATGTACCGGGTCAAGCAGGGCGGCGGCAATCATCTGGTGTTCTTCTCGCCGGAAATGGATGATGAATACCGATACAAACGTCAGCTTTCCGGTGCCCTTCGCCATGCCATGGACGAAAACGCACTCGAACTGCATTATCAGCCGCAATGCAACGCCCACAGCAGCAAGATCATCGGTTTCGAGGCATTGCTGCGCTGGCATCACCCCGAACTCGGTCAGGTACCACCATCGCGCTTCATACCGATTGCCGAGGAAACCGGCCTGATCAATCCGCTGGGTGAATGGGTTATGCGCAAGGCCTGCGAAGAGGCAGTAACCTGGACCAACCCGCTTGGTATCGCGGTCAATCTGTCCGCAGTTCAGTTGCAGGACCTTGATCTGGCCCAGACAGTCGCCGGTATCCTTGACGAAACCGGGCTGGCTCCGGAACGGCTTGAGCTGGAAATCACCGAAACCGCCCTGATCCACAATGCGTCCCGGTCGCGCAAAATTCTGACCGAAATCAAGGCTCTTGGTGTTCGGATCGCGATGGATGATTTCGGGACCGGATATTCGTCACTCGCAACCCTGCAGAACTTCCCGGTCGACCGTATCAAAATTGATCAGTCATTCATCGCAAGGCTAATGGCAAGCGAACAGGCGGTGGCGATTGTACGTGCCGTGATCAATCTGGGTCGCGACCTTAAACTCGAAGTCATCGCCGAAGGAGTTGAAACCGAGGATCAGGTCGCCTTCCTGACGGCCAATGATTGCGATGCAGTTCAGGGATACAAGTTCGGTCATCCCCGTCCGATTGCCGACTATCAAACCACAGTGAGCGGGACCGCCGTCGCGGCGCAGCATCGCAGTATCGCGGGAATCGGCAGTAACTGAGCCGGTCCCGCCTCCCGATTTTGATGTTTTTATGCAGCGCACCATCAACCTTTGGTTATTTGTGACCAAATTCGATACAGAAAAGCTGGCCTTTTCCATCAGGTTGAAAGTTTTTTGACGTTTTTCAAACGACAGCACTTGTATCCGGGGCTGATGCCTGCCTATATTTCCTGAGTGCGCCGTGTGGTGTATTAAAAGATACCTGTCATAAGACGGAGTAAAAATGATGAATAAGCGCAAAGCCGTTGCTATCGCCGTTGCCCGTGAACAGCAGATTGCCCGTTCGATGGAAATCCTGTTTGCCGGTACCATTCTGGCTGTAATTGCATCGCTTCTGGTTCTCTGATCCACTTCCTTACGCGCTTCATCATTTGATTGGCCGTTAAACCCCGGATAACGGCCCGGACGTTCAAGAACATTTTCATGAACAAAAATCGCCTTTTCATCGTTGCCATTACGCGAATTACCAGCCCGGTGGTCTGAGGACCCCGGGACGTTTCTTTTCGCCTGTTGGATACAATGAAAATGTGTGTGCATTGTCATGACCGATCATGCCTTTCTCGCGCCGCTTGAAAGCGCGCAGCCGACCAAATCCGTTTATTGTTTCGCCGTTCACGCCGCCGCAGAACCCGATGTGATGCCGCGTGTGCTTGAACTGTTTTCCAAACGCAATCTTGTCCCGGCAAGCTGGCATTCAACCATCGCCGATGGTCATGCCGGTTTCAGCGAATTGCAGATCGATATCCAGATCCAGCAACTTGAAACCAAAGTTGCCGAACATATCGCGCGTTGCCTGCGTCAGATCGTGCATGTAAATACGGTTCTGACATCGGAAAAGGGTTATTCCAACTCTGCCCTTGGCGCTTAGGCCTTGGACGCTTAGTCTGTTTGGGTCGCGGCGCTGCAACATGAT
>CAMPHD010000383.1 GCA_946885765.1 uncultured Thalassospira sp. | reverse complement strand
GTTCCTGAAAACACAATCATGATTGCCGATGGTGATTTCTGGCCAATGCCGGCTACCTGCCAGCGCGTCCATCCCGACGCCATCAGCAAGGATATGCTGGCAACGGCGCAAAACGTCATTCTGGCCTTGCAACCAGGCGAAGATATCGCCCTTCGCACCGCCCGCTGCCTGCGCAATGTGCTGCGTGGCATGCGCGGACGGATGCGGCTTGTCGTGACCGGATGTGGCGCCTATCAGATCGATAGCGACACCATCCCCACCGATCCGGATCAAAGTGCCGCGGCCGGTGTTGCCATCGCCGCAAGCACCGAAGAACCCCGACTTGTCTTGAGCTTTGCCGATATCGCACCTACTGATTTCATCACGCTTATTGGTAGTGAATTGACAACCGAACCGGGCCGCGATCCGGTTTCGGTTTATCGTAATCAGATGCGTTATCGCCGCAAACTCCGCCCGGTTTCCGGTGCGGGCAATCTGGCAAAGGCCAACTGGCCCGATCACGGCGTCTGCGTCGTGACCGGCGGCACCGGTGGTTTTGCCATGGCCCTTGCCGAAGAAATGGCGATGGGTGGCAAAGTCGCGCTGGCCCTTCTGGCACGTCGGGGCGAAACCGGCCTTGATGCGGTTGCGCAGTCAAAACTTGCCGACCTTCGCGCCAAGGGCATTAAGGTATCAATCCACGCATGCGACGTTGCCGATAAAAACGCCCTTTCCGATACGCTTGCCACGATCCGAAATACCCTTGGCCCGATCACGGCCATCACCCATGCCGCCGGGCTTGCCGATGGCGGATTCCTGGCCGTGCGGGACATGGACGCGTTCGAGGGCATCATGGCCGCCAAGATCAATGGCGCCCGTCATCTTGACGCCCTGACCCTTAACGACCCCGTGCAGGCCTTTGTCATGTTCGGCAGCCTGACAGCCATCGTCGGTGTGCCCGGTCAGGCCGCCTATAGTGCTGCCAACGCCTTCCTTGACGGTTTTGCCCGTTACCGCAGGTCGCAGGGTCGCCCGGCCCTGATCATCGACTGGTGCGCCCTTGCCGAGCAGGGCATGGCCGCGCGTCATAATGTACCGCTTCAGGATGGGGCCAGCGTCACCCCGCAACAGGCCCCGATCTTCTGGCGCGATGCCATGCATAGCACCGCGGCTCAGCTTGTCGTTCTTGATCCCGCCCTTGCCGGTGAAACACCCCCACAACCGGCAAACCCCGTTTCCGCACCGATATCTCCATCCGTAGCGACACAGCCATCTGTACCGGCATCTGTACCGGCATCTGCACCGGCATCCGCGCCGGATATCCCGCAAAGGATCGCCGCCATATGGGCCGAAACGCTTGGTTATGATGCCGTCGCCCCGGATGATGATTTCTTTGCCCTTGGCGGCGATTCCATTACCGGCATGCAGATCGTCGACCGCATCAATGCCGAACTGAAACTGTCACTGGCAATTTCGGACCTTTTTGCCACACCGACGGTGTCCGACCTGTCTGCGCAATTTGCCCCGCCAATTGCGCAAACGCCAGACCTTCATGAAGCAGCCGGGGCAACACACACCCCGACAGACAGGATTGCAAAAATCTGGGCCGAAATCCTTGGCTATGACACCATTGACCCGGACGAGGATTTCTATGCTTTGGGCGGGGATTCCATCACCGGCATGCAGATCGTTGATCGCATGAATGCCGAACTTGCCTGCAATATCGGTCTTGCCGATCTGTTTGAAACCCCGACGATCACGGCACTGGCCACAAAGATATCGCCATCCGTTGAAACAGCGACACCATCGCCCGTTTCCCTGTCGCCGGCACCAGAACCGGCTCAGACCAAAACCAAGGCCGAGGTCGAAGTCGATCCGCGCTGTGCGCCCGAAATGGAATTCTATCCGCTGGCCCCGGAACAGGTTTCGGTTCTGCATGCCGAACAAAGCGGCAATCTGGGCACGGCCTTTAACCTGCCGCATGCCTTCATGCTGGATGATAATGTTGATCTTGATCGCCTGCGCGATGCCATCACCCGCCTGACCGAACGCCATGAAATCCTGCGCACCCGCTTGATCGCCAATGGCGATGACTGGGTCATGAAAATTCTGCCTCTTAACGAAGCCCTGCCCGATCTGAAGCTGATCGAACTTGATGCTTCCATATCGCTTGAAGATGCCAGTGCGGGCCTTGTCAGGCCGTTCGATCTGGCAACGGAAATTCCCGCCCGCTGGCGTTTGATTTGCACTGCCGACGGTCAAAAGGCACTATTCTTTGATATCCATCACACGGTTTGCGATGGCTTTACCATTGAAATGCTGCTCTCGGAATTGCTGGCGATCTATCGCGGGCAGGCCTTGCCCCCGCTCCCCTATCAGCTTCGCGATTACGCGTACTGGAGCCAGCAACCCGAAAGCCTGAAGCGGCTTGAAACCGCACGTGATTACTGGCTTTCCCTTTATCAGGGACCGCTTCCGAAACTGGATCTGCCGTCTGATCGCAGGCGCCCGGCCATCCACAGTTTCACCGGCGAAATCGTCGCGTTTGATATTGATCTAGCGGTGCTGAAATCGGCGCGCAAATTCGCATCCGACCAACGCGTCACCATGTTCTCGCTGATGATGGCGACATGGTTTGCCGTCCTTGGCAGGATCGCCGCCACCGATGATCTGGTCATCAGCGTCCCGGTTAATCAGCGCGATGGTGCTGGTTTCCGCAATGTGCCGGGCATGATGGTTTCGCTTCTGCCGCTCCGCATGCAGATTGCCGATGATGAAACTTTCGCATCCCTTCTGCACAAGGTGCAAAACCATCATATCGATGCCCTGCGCCATCGGGCCTATTTCCTTGATCTGCTGCTGGATGATCTTTCGCCACCGGCCGAGCCCGAACGTACACTGCTATCGGAAGTATCCCTGTCTTACATGAATTATGCTCAGGGCGATTACGGACCGGATGATCAGGCCAAATCCATGCGCCCCATCGGCCTTGGACGGCAGCAATGCAAAAACGATCTGGCGATATTTGTCCGCGACCTGCCGGAACGAATGGTCATCTCGTTTGACTATTATGCCGATATGTTCGATCGCGACCGCATGATCGAACTCGGCCACATCTTCACGAAAACCCTGCAAAAGCTGGTTGCGGCAGACACCAACGCAAGCACGACCCCGATTACGTCCCTTGATCTTCTGCCAGATGATCAGAAAGCCAATATCGAAATCTGGGAACAAGGACCAGAACCCGACACCCGCCTTGATGCGGATGCGCATGCCGGGATTTTTGCGAAATTCGCCAGACAGGCATCCATCACCCCCGATGCCCCTGCCATCCGCGATACCAACGACACATGGACCTTTGGGGAACTGCATGCCAATGCTTGTGCGATTGCCCATTGCCTGCAAACCGCGGGGGTCGAACCAGATGATCTGGTTGCACTGCATATTGAACGCGGTCGCCCGGCCATTGCCGCCATTCTCGGGATTACCGCCATCGGTGCGGGATATGTCCCGCTT
>CAMPHD010000382.1 GCA_946885765.1 uncultured Thalassospira sp. | reverse complement strand
GTTGATGTATGCTGCTGATCTGATGCGCGAATTTTGCGCATCACATCGCCGGTGCTCTCTGCCAGAGTAGGAATGAATGGAATGGTGCGTTTCACGCGTAAAATCGCGCGTTGCAGCCCGGCCATGCCCGATCCGGGCTTGATCTTGCAGGCCTGCGGGGATAGCTTCGCGCACGCGCGAAATCCGGGTGATTTCATGCGTGACCGGATTTCCAGATAATTCAACGATACAACTAATAAACAAGGTTTCAAAAATGACAGCCGATCTTCGTGATGCCGCCCTTAACAGCAACGTCTGGGCTTTCCAGGAAGCCCGCAAGCTGGTCGAGCGGTATAAACAGAAGAAGCCTGAAAAGGGCTATGTGCTGTTTGAAACCGGTTATGGCCCGTCGGGTCTGCCCCATATCGGGACGTTTGGCGAAGTTGCGCGCACGACCTATGTGCGCCGCGCGTTCGAAACCATGTCCGATATTCCGACCAAGCTGTTCTGCTTCTCGGATGATATGGACGGCCTTCGCAAGGTGCCCGACAATATCCCGAACAAGGAAATGGTCGCGCAGCATCTTGGTAAGGCATTAACCAGCGTGCCGGACCCGTTTGGTACCCATGAAAGTTTTGCGCACCATAACAACGCGCGGCTTTGTGACTTCCTTGACAGCTTTGGCTTTGAGTACGAATTCAAATCATCGACCGAATGTTATCGTTCGGGGATGTTCGATGCGGCCCTTCTGCGTCTTCTGGAACGGTATGACGCGATCCAGAAAATCATGCTGCCGACCCTCGGCGAAGAACGCCGCGCGACATACAGCCCGTTCATGCCGGTCGAAGAAGGCACGAACAAGGTCCTTATGGCCAAGGTGACCGAGCTTAACGTCGAAGCCGGGACCATCGTTTATGAACATCCCGAAACCGGCAAGCTGGTCGAAACCCCGGTCACCGGTGGGCGTTGCAAATTGCAGTGGAAGCCGGACTGGGCGATGCGGTGGTATGCGCTGGGTGTTGATTACGAAATGGCGGGCAAGGACCTTATTCCGTCGGTCGAGCTTGGCAACAAGATCGTCAAGGCGCTTGGCGGTACCCCGCCGGAAGGCTTCAATTACGAGCTGTTTTTGGACGAGAACGCGCAGAAAATCTCGAAATCCAAGGGCAACGGCATTTCGATGGAAGAGTGGCTGAAATATGCGCCGGAAGACAGCCTGTCGCTGTTCATGTTCCAGAAGCCGAAAACCGCAAAGCGCCTGTATTTCGATGTCATCCCGAAAACGGTCGATGAATATCTGACCTTTGCCGACAAGCTGAAAACAGAAACCGACCCGGAAAAGCTTTTGCAGAACCCGGCATGGCACATCCATGAAGGCAAGGCCCCGGAGCGCGAAATTCCGCTGTCGTTTGGTATTTTGCTGAATCTTGTTTCGGTGTGCAATACGGCCGATCGGGATCTTTTGTGGGCGTTCATTTCGCGCTATGCCAAGGGTGCAACCCCTGAAAATGCGCCCTATCTTGATAAGCTGGTTGGCTATGCAATCAACTATTACAGCGACTTCGTCAAACCGGCGAAGAAATACCGCCTGCCGACCGAGGCCGAAAAAGCAGCCTTCGCCGATCTGCGCGATATGCTGAAAACCCTCGAACCCGGTACGGATGGCGGCGACATTCAGACCCAGATTTTCGAAGTTGGCAAAAAACACAATTACGAAAATCTGCGCGACTGGTTCAAGGCGCAGTACGAAGTTCTGTTGGGGCAGGAACAGGGCCCGCGCATGGGGTCGTTCATCGCGCTTTATGGCATTGATGAAAGTGTGAAGCTGATCGACCGCGCGATTGCCGGGGAAGACCTCGGCGCGTAAGCACCGGTTTCTTTACGCATAAATGATAAAGCGACCTGCCATCCGGCGGGTCGCTTTTTGTTGGTGCGGTGTCATTTCCTTCAATAAGTTTGATGACTTGTCTCGGATGGATGCTTTTGCATGGCAGAGCGTTGGGGAAAATCCGCGCAATCTGGTGCTTTTGGTGCGTTCACGGTTGAATGCGACAGGGGCCTGACCGGTAATTTTGTGTGCTCTGCCATTTGGCTGCCCAAATGCGATGATTGAATTTCAAATGAAATCAGTAATTTCCATTCCCCGGTTTCACCGGTAGAATGCAGGTAAATGATAGTCAATATCAACGGGCAAACAGCGAAAGGATGACCGCATGAACAAGGTCGAGATCATGATGGCGGGGGCAATGGCGATGCTGCTGGCGGCCTGTTCGACCGGGCCGCGTGTCTATACTGATGCCGATCCGGCGGCGGATTTTTCGCGCTATCGGACCTTTGCCTTCTATGAGACCGCGGGAAAGTCGGATGAAAAATACGCGACCCTGCATGGTCAACGGATCGAGGATGCGATCAGTACCGCCCTTGAGGCGCGCGGCTACGCCGTCGATATTAACAACCCCGATATCCTGATCAATTATCACCTCAAGACCGAGGAAAAAACGCGGACATCGCCGCCGGTCTATTATGGCGGATATTACGGTTATCGCAGCGGGATGTATGTCGGCTGGCCGGGTTATGTCGAGCCGGGCTATGTTGACAATTATACCGAAGGAACGATCACGGTCGATATGGTGGATCGCCGGACAGACCAGATGATCTGGGAAGGCACGGCTGTTGGCCGGATCGACAGCGAGTTTCGCAACAATCCGAATCAAGGCGTGCGCAATGCCGTGGCCTCGATCTTTGGCAAATACCCCTATGTTGCGGGTAGCAGTGTACCGGTGATGCCAGCTTCGCAGTAAGCCGCCAGTCTGTTTGCCAGATACTGCAATGAATGCGGGCCGGTGAGATACCGGCCCGTTTTTTGTTACAGCCGGGATGTGGCATCCATGCTGGCATGCAGGATGCGCACGATCAGGATCCCACTGTGTTCCAGAAGATAAACAATCAAATGCCGGTCATATGGATGGATACGCACGGGAGGATCAAATTCCGTGCGTTCAAGGCCAAGCAACGGGTGATTTGCCAGCATTTGCATGTGCCGGTCCATGCCATCAAGGTACTTTCGGCGTTGTGAAATGCCCCATTCGCGCTGTGTATAGCGGCCGATTTCAATAATGTCGTTTTGTGCAGCGCGACTGACGCGGTAGTCAGGCATCTGTTGCGTCAAGATCGGCTTGAAGTTGGGCCATGCTGAAATTTTCGATGACGCCGCTTTCAATGCCTTCGCGGATCATTTTTTGCATCCGCGCGCGCTTTTCAGCCCGTTCCTGATCTCGGCGGATCAGGTCGCGTACATAGTCGCTGGCATTGCTGTATTTGCCTGTGTCGGCTTGTGCTTCGACCCATTCTTTCATGAGATCGGGCAGGGATACATTCATCGTCGCCATGTTATCCTCCATTGGCGTGATTATCCCATTTTTTGGCAAAGTTTGTCAAAATAAAGCGCCCGGGAAGATTGTCATCTTTCCGGGCGTTTCATATTTTGTATTGGCCAGATCAGCTGTTTTCAGCAAACGC
>CAMPHD010000381.1 GCA_946885765.1 uncultured Thalassospira sp. | reverse complement strand
TGACACCCAGCTTTTGCAGGCGATCAATACCCTGATTGCCAATGGTGGTTCGGGTGGTAACGGCGGCAATGGCGGCGGTTTCGGTGCCGAAATCGGTTCGGTCACGGCCTTTGCCATGCCGACCCCGCCGGAAGGTTGGCTGGTCTGTGACGGTTCGGCGGTTTCGCGGACCGATTATGCCGATCTTTATGCCTCGATTGGGACCGTCTGGGGCAATGGTGACGAGATTGCCACGTTTAACCTGCCGGACCTTCGCGGCGAGTTCATTCGCGGTTTTGATGTTGGTCGCGGTGTGGATGTGGGGCGTGAGTTTGCGTCTGGTCAGCTTGATCAACTGCAGGGTCACGAACATAATTTAGGAGGTTTGCCTAATCGCTATAGTTCTGGCAGCAGTACTGATGTTGGGGGAAATACAAACTCTTCCGTGCACACTACTGTCGGTATTACGTCGGATGCAAACAATGGAGCACCTCGCGTTGGTGCCGAAACCCGCCCGCGTAACATCGCCATGACCTATGCGATCAAGGCGTTTTATCCGGTGGCGTCTTCGAACTAACGCCTGAGTGAACAATTGGCGGGGTCCGGGTTTCCGGCCCCCGTTTTTATGTATGGCGCGATGGACTCCCGTGTTCGCGGGAATCCAGGGATTGGCTAGTTCCGGTTTTACGCACAAGGCAGGAGGTTTCATGGCACTTGGCGACATCGCGCTTTGTGCGCGTGCATTGGTGATGATCGGGGCGGCGCCGATTGTTTCGTTTGAGGATGATTCCGCCGAGGCCGAGGTGGCGGGGATGCTTTATCCGGTCCTTCGGGACGGGATGCTGGCGGCTTATCCGTGGCGGTTTGCTGCAAGGGGTGCTTGGCTGGCGCGGAGGGAAAGTGAGGAAGGTTTGGGCACTGGTGCGGGGATGTTTGTCCTGCCGGGTGATTTTATCCGACTGCTGTCGCTTGAGACCGAGGGCGGGGCGGTGCCGGAATTTGAGCTGGTGCAGGGGGCGGTGATGTGCGCGGCGGATCGGGCGTATCTGCGCTATGTCGGGCGGATGGCCGAGGGGGCGTTTCCCGCCTTTTTTGATCTGGCGCTGATTACGCGGCTGGCGGCGGAGTTTTGTGTGCCGCTGACCGAAAGTACCACGCGGGCGGACTATCTGTTTAAACGTGCCGAGGATCAGTTTCGGAGCGCGAGGCTTGCCGATGCGCAGCAATCGACCCCGCGGGCGATTGGCGATTTCACCCTGATCGGGGCGCGGGGATAGGGATTTTTATCCGAAAGATAAGATAAGAAATTGAGTTGCATTCGATGCGAAATGTATCATATTGATACATAGATGGAGAGGAGAAGGTATGGCAGAGGATGGAGAAAAGGAAAAGCCGGAGAGAGGGAAGGAAAATCCCGATGCCGAAATTATTCCTTTTAAACGTCCGATCCACTGGAGCCGCCTGCGTGCAGATGAAGCACAGACCGTTATCAGAGAACGGGTCAGGAAAAACCGTTTCTTTCTCTCCGACCACGCATTTGAACGTCTTGATGAAAGAGATTTGACCACGGTCGATGTTCTGGCAATTCTCAGGACAGGTGATGTTCAGAGTGCTCCTGTCGAAAATGAACACAAAGATTGGGAAGTTGTCGTCGTGAAGAGGATGCCCGGTGGTCGAGAGGCCGGTGCGGCAACAATCATTTTCCGGGATGACGACACCATTCTGGTGAAAACTGTTATGTGGATGGACCCGAAATGAGTCGTGATGAAACGTTGCACTATGTTCAGTGTGGACTGGATTACGTGTATCTGACCAACGGCTTTGAAGTCAAAGAAACGCCTTATGGTCGCGGGTACCGTATTCATGCAATCGAAGAGTTGCATGAGGCGATTGCGCTGGACATTACCCAGAGCAACCGTCCCATCCGCGGGCAGGAATTGAAATTCCTGCGTTCGATGCTGGGGCTGTCACAAGAAGCTTTGGGACATATCATCAGTAAATCACGCGCAGCGGTTGCGAGATGGGAAGGCAAGCGAGCCGACCCTATCGATCCGACTGCTGACAAGCTGCTGCGTGCTTTCTATCTTCTTAAGAAAGAAGGCTGCGATCAGGCTTTCGCCCTGATAGATCTGTTTTCGCGGATCGATGACCTTGAACATGGTTATGGGCAAGAGTGCTTTGTTGAAAAAGATGGTTTGTGGAAGCGGGCGGCGTAACGCCTGATTGATCGCGGATCAGATAGATGACGGAAAGGCGGCCATTTTGGTCGCCTTTTTGTTTTGGGGATTGGAGAATTAACGACATGGCGCGCAGGGTACTGGAAAAGACGACATTTTCGACCGGTGAACTGGCGCCGGAATTGTGGGGGCGATCGGATTTGAATGCCTATGGCAATGGGGCCGCACGGTTGCGCAATGTGTTTATCGAGCCGAGCGGCGGGGTGCGGCGCAGGCCCGGTATTGCGTTGATTGATGCGGTGTCCGGCCCGGTGCGGTTGATCCCGTTCGAGTTCAATACAGAGCAGACCTATCTGCTGGTGTTTGGCGATTACGAGGGCACGGTTTATCGCGACGGGGTGGCGATTGTCGGGTTTGAAACGCCGTTTGGGGTGGCGCACCATGCGCTTCTGAACTGGACGCAAAGTGCCGATACGCTGCTTGTCACCCATCCAGACGTCGAGCCGATGCGCCTGACGCGGAAGGCTTCGGGGGATGGGGATGGGGTTGGTGTTTGGGAAATGACCAACTGGGCGTGGCGTGAAACGGCGGTGAAGCGGTTTCAGCCCTATTACAAATTCGGCGACCCGGCGGTTTCGATCACGCCATCGGGCACCAGTGGCACGATCAGCATCACGGCCAGTTCGGCCCTTTTTGAAGCCGGGCATGTCGGCACGCGCTGGCGGATACAGGGGATCGAGGGGCAGATTGCCGGGGTTTCGAGTGCGAAGGTGGCGACGATTGCGTTGAAAGAGGCGCTTCCGAATGCCAGCACGACACAGGATTTTGAGGAACAGGTTTTTTCGCCGGTTCGTGGCTGGCCACGCAGTGTGACCTTTCATCAGGACCGGATGGTGATTGGCGGATCGCGGGATTTGCTCAACCGGTTGTGGATGTCGAAATCGGGGGATCTGTTCAATTTCGATCTGGGCGAAGGGCTGGATGACGAGGCGATTGAATTTGCCCTGCTGGCCGATCAGGTCAATGCGATTAGCGGCATTTTCGCAGGCCGCCATTTGCAGGTTTTCACCAGCGGATCGGAATGGATGGTGACGGGGGCCCCTTTGACGCCAGCCAATATTCAGGTCACGCGCCAGACCCGGATCGGTAGCCGGGCGGATCGCACGGTGCCGCTGGTCAATGTTGATGGCGCAACGATCTTTGCCGCGCGTAGCGGCCGGGAATTGCGTGAATTTCTGTTTACCGATGTCGAGCAGGCCTATGGGGCGGCGGACCTGGCCCTTTTATCGCGCCATCTGGTGCAGGGCCCGGTTGATCAGGCATTTGATGCGGATCACCGGCTTTTG
>CAMPHD010000380.1 GCA_946885765.1 uncultured Thalassospira sp. | reverse complement strand
GAACAGTTCGAGCCCGGCCAGTTCGGTTTTGGTCAGGATGGCATCGTTGCCTTCTAGGAACTGGTCAAACCGCGATGCCGGGGTGATCAGGGTTGCCTCAAACGCCTCGATCGCCTTGGCCATGTTATCAAACGTTACCGGGTCGGTTTCGCCCGGAAAGGCATGGGCGAATTTCTGCACGTAATCGCCCATGCTTTTCAGCACCTCGACAACGCGTTCTGGCGTACTTGCCATTTCAACCCCCGCCTGAACCGGGCCTTTGGCCTGTGCTTTAAGGTCTTCGGCGCGGCCATCCCAGAACTGCGCTTCGTTAAACACGGCATTTAGCACGGTCGGGGCGTTACGCGGGCCTTTCTGCCAGCCGTGGCCGATGGATGTTTCAAGGTTGTCATCCCCGCCCATCCCCAGATTGTGGCAGGTATTGCACGAAATCAGCGCACTGGATGACAGGCGCGGATCGAAAAACAGCATCTTGCCAAGTTCGACCTTTTCACGTGTGACGGCATTGCCCGAAACGGCAGGCACCATCGACGGAATGACTTCGAAATGTTCAAGGGCGGTTTCGCGCAGATCGGCTGGCGATGGCGTTTCTGCTGCAAGGACGTTTCCGACGATCCCCAGCATGGCAGCCCCGGACACCAGGGTGCCCATTAACGCACGATAGGATTTCATTTGCTCTCTCCCAAATGATGGCAGTCCGGGAAGTAAAGCAGGCGGTACATGCAGCCACGCTGATGTATGTCAAAGTGCTAAAATAAACGTTTTTTCAATTGGTTGCTTTGAATTAGACAAAGAAAAGTCCGCAAGACACGATATCTTGCGGATTTGATGTGTTGGCTGGAAAAACGTGCTTACAGAAGCTTTTCGCGCGGGTCGAATTTCGGGGCCGGTTCGGCTTCAAGCTGTTCGAAAACCTGATCAAGCGTTTCGGCAACCGTGAACAGGTTGCGGTTGCTTTCACGCGCAAAGCCGTCCTCGATGATACCATCAATCATATCAAGGCACTTGTCCCAGTATCCCAGCGCATTGAGGAACACCAGCGGCTTGTCATGAATGCCAAGCTGGCGGAGCGTCAGTGCCTCAAACGCTTCGTCAAGGCTGCCAAGGCCGCCTGCAAGCGTGACAAAGGCGTCCGAACGTTTGAACATCTCGACCTTGCGCGCATGCATGGATTTGCACACGATCAGTTCGGTCAGACCCTTATGGCCGACTTCGATATCATCAAGATGGGCCGGGATGATGCCGATCACCTTGCCGCCGTTTTTCATCACCGCGTCGGCAACTGCCCCCATAAGGCCGATGCGACCGCCACCATAGACCAGTGCGATGCCGCGTTCGGCCATCATTTTACCGAATGCAATGGCGTTTTCCATGTGCTGGGGATTTTTGCCGTTCGAAGCGCCGCAAAAAACACAGATCGATTTAACTCTTGTCATGGCAACCTGCCTCTTTGTTGTTATCTCGCAGGTAACTTTCGCCGGATCGCGATGCGGGTGGCGTCCGGCGACGTGGCCCGTCTACTGGCCAAGCATAGCCCATTGCGCCGTAACCCGGTCAATAGTTTCCTTTGCGAAGTTCCTGTGACAGCCAGATATTGATCGCATGTGAACCCTGCCGCATTTTTGCCTTGGCAATCGGCATGATCGGGCGCGATAAGCCGGGGCGAGTTTTTCGTCGATGGTTAACAGGTTCTGAACCTGATTGTGGGATGGATATCAGCGTCTGTGCGCGCAATGCCATCTCGTTCACAGGTTTGAAAACGAAACAACAAGAAGGCAGGATCGCCCAACGTGTTTGTCGACAGTCCCTTTTGGCTCGCCATTCTGGTTTCCGGTGTTATTGCAACGGTTTTGATGCTCGCCCTTTGGCTGGGTCTTGACCGGGCATTGGCCCGGCGCATGGTGCTGGCTGCGGTTATTCCGGCGGTTGCGGTTGCGGTTCCGGCGGCCATCGGCCTGCCTGAAACCGCGCGCGGCGGTGTTGGCGCGGCGCTTTTGATGCTGGTGCTGGGTGGGGTTTGTGGTGCGATCCTTGATTTTGCGCATTTGCGCGACCGGACATCTGCGATTGTTGCGATCCTTCTGATGCTGTTGGGCGGCTGGCTGGTTCTGGCGGCACCTGTTACCGGGCTTTTGTATCATCCGGGTGGCTTGGTGGCGCTGGTGTGGGTCGCCTATATCCTGATCGGGGCCTCCTTCCTGTGGGTGACACGTCCGAATTTTGACGAAGACGAAGACCCGATCACGACCAAGGGCAGGGGTAAAAAGAACGGCAAATCTGCAAAATCTGCCAAAACATCGACAAAATCCACTGTCACAAGCGACGAGGATGCCGCAAAACCGGCACCGGTTGCGACCTTTATGGCGCTTGCCATCGGGCAGGGCATTATCGCCGCCCAGTTCGGTCTGCGTGATCATGTGGTGTTACAGGCCGGTCTATCGGTCGCGCTTCTGGTGGCGCTGATTTCCGAAAAGGCCGCCCCGCAATATCGCGCGGCCCTGTGGCTTGCGGTCAGTACGGCATTGATGGCCAGTGCATCGGGTGTGATGTTGGCGGCACCGGGGACGGCATTTGCCATGGCGGTTCTCGTTCTGGTGGTATTTGCCGGATCGGGGGCAGCGCGGATTGCAGCACTTTTGCCGGCCGATATTGGTGCGAATGCCGGGGCAGGCGGTGCGGTTCTGGCGATGCTGGTGCGCTTGTCTGTTCTGGCATTGCCGGTGCTGGTGGCGGCACTTGTGGCATATATCGGGGCCACAATGCAGGCAATTCCGTAAGGAATTCGGGACAAGGCTTGACCAAAAGCGCTGATTCTATTCATCTTTGCCTAACTGTTGCACTGTAATCTCGGTTTGTTACGTTATGGAAACTGTGTGCCGAAAGTAGTACAAGTTTCAAATTAACGCGTCGGGTGGGGCGTTTGGGGGACTCTATGACAGCTAGTTACAAGGTTTCGACGCCACCCGTAATAATCATAACCACCGTTCAAGGATATTACCGGTGAAAAGACCTTATATCCTCGTCATCATTGGCGTTTTGCTGATTGTTGCCGCGATCTCGTTGAATTACATGCTGACCCGGTCGGTCAACGAAGAAGATGGACCGGCGCAAACGACCGCACCGCCTGCGGTGACAGCCGATGATAGCGAGATCGCCGCACAGAACGCCCCGGCCCCGGCCGACACCGCACCCGAAGTTCGCACGCCGAGCTTTGATGTCGTGCGCATCGGTCCGGATGGCAATGCCGTGATTGCCGGGCGCGCTGCCCCCAACAGCACCGTTCGCATCCGCGAGGGTGACGAAATCATCGGGCAGGCAACCGCCGATGAGAGGGGTGAATGGGTGGTTCTGCCGGAAAAACCATTGGCAAGCGGTGACCGGGAACTGTCGCTTGAATCCGAAGACAGTGCTGGGGAAATTCATAAGGGCGATGACAATGTCGTTGTCCTGATCCCGGAAAAACCGGCATCGGGTGAACCCGCAACGGCCGAGAAATCCGGTGATGATGCAGAAGGCAGCACCGAACAGCCGATCATCGCGATGCGGG
>CAMPHD010000379.1 GCA_946885765.1 uncultured Thalassospira sp. | reverse complement strand
ATTTGTCCCGAAAACTGTTGCGCCGTAGCGTAGCATGTGACCACCATTGGCAGTGTGACGCTTGAACCGTTTACCGACCTGTGGAAGGTGCCGGAAGTTGATGCCATGGTTGCCGCAACCCAGGGTGCGTTCGCAGAAAGTGTTTCCGCCGCCAATGATGTTCTTGCCCAGATGGCCGGGACGTTTTCTGAGCAGGCAGATGTGGTTTCCGACGCGGGAACGCATCTGATGGCCAGATACGAAGAGCTGATTGAAGCGCAGCAGAAAAGCTTCGACGGTGTTTGGCAGGTGTCTTCTGACATGATGGAAAAAGGCGGTTCGTTCGGGGCCGAGCTGGTTTCATGGGCGCAGCGGGAAATGGATGCCTCGCAGGCCGATCTCGAAGCGCTTGCAAAGGTCGAAAGCCTTTCTGATCTGCAGGAACTTAACGAGCGTATCTTCAAGCGCTATGTCGAATCCGGCATGTCGGAAGGCGAAAAAATTCAGAAAATGATGTTTGCAGCCTTTTCCGACGGGTTTGCTGCAATGACCAAAGCCGCAGGTGTCCCGCTTAAATAAGAGTACCTGATGCAGGGCGGGATTTGCTGCGTATGATGTAGCGGAACGGACATGGTCGACTGGCCATGTCCGTTTTTTGTTTTTGCACCGATATTTACGGCAAAAACAACGAAGTTTGGTCCATGATCTTGCACCGCGTCAATCTCGGCCTACATGAATTTGGGATGAGGTTAAAAGTGTTTTGTCGCTGCGGACTTTGAAACAGATGTTCAATGACCTATCATGGAGACAATGCAGAACAAAAGGGTTCCGGTAAGCAGATTATGAGTGAACAGGACAATGACGGTGGTGGTCTCCCGAATACGGGGATCGTAACGAAGACGCGCCCAAAGACGAAGAAGCCGTCCATGTACAAGGTGTTGTTGCTGAATGACGACTACACCCCCATGGAATTCGTTGTCCATGTGCTTGAACGGTTCTTTGAAAAGGGCCGGGAAGAAGCGACCGCGATTATGCTTCAGGTTCACCGTAAGGGGGTCGGGGTATGTGGTGTCTTTACCTATGAAATTGCGGAAACCAAGGTCAACCAGGTCATGGATCTGGCGCGGCAAAACCAGCACCCGCTGCAGTGCACGTTAGAGAAGGAGTGAAACATGCTCTCACGTAACCTTGAAGAAAGCTTACATCGTGCGCTGGCTTATGCGTCTGAACGGCGTCATGAATATGCAACGCTGGAACATCTTCTGTTGTCGCTGACCGAAGATCAGGATGCGTTGTCGGTGCTCAAAGCCTGCCGGGTTGATGTTGATCGACTGCGCTCGGATTTGCTGGAATTCGCCGACAGCGAACTTTCCGGTCTGATCAGCGCGCGTCTGGTCGATCCCAAGCCAACGGCCGGGTTCCAGCGCGTGATACAGCGCGCAGCCATTCATGTTCAATCCTCCGGACGCGAAGAAGTCACCGGGGCGAATGTGCTGGTTGCGTTGTTCTCGGAACGTGAGTCTCATGCGGTCTATTACCTGCAACTGCAGGACATGACCCGTCTGGATGCGGTCAATTACATTTCACATGGTATTGCCAAGGCGCCGGAACTGAACGAGCGCCGCATTCCCCGCGGTGCCGAAGAAGAAGTTGCGCCGGGCGCAACAACTGACGCTGAAGAAGGCGCCGCCGCCGGTGAAGGCGAAGCCCTCAAAGCCTATTGCGTGAACCTCAATGTTAAGGCGCAGAAGGGCAAGATCGATCCACTGATCGGTCGCCAGAGCGAGATCGAACGCACCATTCAGGTCCTGTGCCGCCGTACCAAAAACAATCCGCTTTATGTCGGCGATCCGGGTGTTGGCAAAACCGCCATCGCCGAAGGTTTGGCGCGCCGGATTGTTGACGGCGATGTCCCCGAAGTTCTGGCAGACGCCACCATCTTTTCCCTTGATATGGGCGCCCTTCTTGCGGGGACGCGGTATCGTGGTGACTTCGAAGAGCGCCTGAAAGCGGTCGTCAAGGAACTCGAAGAGTTCGACGGTGCGGTTCTGTTTATTGATGAAATCCACACAGTCATCGGTGCCGGGGCGACATCGGGCGGGGCAATGGATGCCTCGAACCTGTTGAAACCGGCCTTGGCCAGCGGTTCGCTTCGCTGCATCGGTTCCACGACTTATAAGGAATTCCGCGGTCATTTCGAAAAAGACCGCGCCCTTGTGCGTCGTTTCCAGAAAATCGATGTCGAAGAACCGTCACCGGAAGATACGATCAAAATCCTTAAGGGGCTCAAGCCCTATTACGAGGAACATCACCACGTCAAATACACCAACGAAGCCATTCGGTCCGCGGTTGAGCTTGCATCACGCTATATCAATGACCGCAAGCGTCCCGACAGTGCGATTGACGTAATCGACGAGGTCGGAGCATCGCGGATGCTGGTGGCACCAAGCAAGCGCAAGCGCACGATTTCCAAGCGTGATGTCGAGGAAATCGTCGCCAAGATCGCCCGCATACCACCAAAATCGGTATCGACCGATGACCGCAAGGCATTGGCCAATCTGGAACGTGACCTCAAGACCGTTGTATTTGGTCAGGACAAGGCGATTGAAGCTGTCGCCAGTGCCATCAAGCTCGCACGTGCCGGTTTGCGTGAACCGGAAAAGCCGATTGGCAGCTATCTGTTTTCTGGCCCGACAGGTGTTGGTAAAACCGAGGTTACCAAACAACTGGCACATGTCATGGGGATCGAATTCATCCGCTTTGACATGTCGGAATATATGGAACGCCACAGCGTTTCGCGTCTGATTGGTGCGCCGCCGGGCTATGTCGGGTTTGATCAGGGTGGTCTTCTGACCGATTCCGTTGATCAGCATCCGCATGCGGTTGTCCTGCTTGACGAGATTGAAAAAGCCCATCCGGACCTGTTCAATATTCTTTTGCAGGTGATGGACCACGGCAAGCTTACGGATAATAACGGCAAGACCGTTGATTTCCGTAATGTTGTGCTGGTGATGACGACCAACGCGGGTGCATCGGATATGGCAAAACCGCCCATCGGGTTCAAGCGCGAAATGCGTACCGGCGAGGATGCGGAGGCGATCAAGCGTACTTTCTCGCCGGAATTCCGGAACCGTCTGGACGCGGTCATTCCGTTTGAAAACCTCAAGCCGGAGGTCGTCAAGATGGTGGTGGACAAGTTCATCTTGCAGCTTGAAGTCCAGCTTGCGGATCGGAATGTATCGATTGAACTGACCGAGGCAGCGCGGACCTGGCTGGGTGAGCGGGGCTACGATGCGGCCTTTGGGGCGCGTCCGCTGGGGCGTGTCATTCAGGAACACGTTAAAAAGCCGCTTGCCGAGGAACTGCTGTTTGGCAAACTCGAAAAGGGCGGAGCCGTTCTGGTCGATATCGAAGACGATGCCGTTATCTTCCGTTATCCGGAAGAAAATGGTGGCGGGTCGAAAAAGGAAAAAGATCCGGAGATGGCAAACTGATCGCCCTGTGATTGATTACCTTGTCATTAAGTTTTGGCAGGTTATTGTGACTGCCCGGAACAATTGTTCCGGGCAATTGCTTTTAAT
>CAMPHD010000378.1 GCA_946885765.1 uncultured Thalassospira sp. | reverse complement strand
ATTTGCCAATCATCTATAAGGGGCGAGGCGGAATACCGTTTCGCTCCTTTTGTTCGTCAAATGTTTCAAGTGAAACATCGATAGTGGGATGCAAATCCTCGCCCGCCAGCACGAAGCCAAGAGAATAACAAATGTCTTCCGCCCTTGACCTTGCCCAGTCCCTGATCCGCTGCCCGTCCGTCACACCTGCGGATGCCGGTGCCCTTGATGTGTTGCAGGCAGCGCTTGAAGCACGCGGCTTTGATTGCAAACGCAAAGTATTTCATGAAGACGGCTGGGACAGCATCGACAACCTTTATGCCCGGCTAGGCACGAAGGGACGCAATTTCTGTTTTGCCGGACATACAGATGTGGTCCCGGCGGGCGATGCTGCGGCCTGGACCGTCGATCCATTTGGTGGCGAGATCAGGGATGGCCGTTTGTTCGGACGCGGGTCGGTCGATATGAAAACCGGCATTGCCTGCTTCGTCGAGGCTGTCGACAGTTTTCTGGCGACTCATCCCGATTTTGATGAAAGCATAAGCTTCCTGATCACCGGCGACGAAGAAGCCGACGCGGTAAACGGCACGATCAAGCTTCTCGACTGGTGCGACAAGCATGGCGAGAAACTTGACGTCTGCCTCGTCGGTGAACCGACCAATCCGAAATATCTGGGCGAGATGATGAAAGTCGGCCGTCGCGGGTCGATCACCGGCTGGCTGACGATCTATGGTGCACAAGGGCATGTCGCATACCCGCATCTGGCAGATAATCCGGTGCCGCGCATGTTGCAGGTTCTGAACGCCCTGACCACACATGAACTTGATACCGGCACCCCGCATTTCCAACCCAGCAATCTGGAAGTCACGACGATCGATGCCGGTAACCCGGCAACCAATGTCGTCCCGTCCAAGGTCAGTGCGGCATTCAATATCCGGTTCAACGATCTGCATCAGGGCGTCGATCTTGAAAAATGGATACGCGAAACCTGTGCGGCACATGCCGGTGCGCATGACCTTAAAGTCAAAATTTCCGGCGAGGCATTTGTGTCCGAACCCGGCACATTGGCAAATCTGATTTCCGATGCCTCGGAAAAAGTGACCGGTCACCGCCCGGATATGAGCACCACAGGCGGAACATCCGATGCCCGCTTTATCCACAAATATTGCGAAGTCGCCGAATTCGGTCTGGTCGGCCAAAGCATGCACAAGGTCGATGAACACGCCATGATCGATGACATCAAAAATCTGGTCGTGATTTACGCCGATGTTCTTTCAGGGTACTTTGCAAAAGTCTGATTAAAACAAAACGCATTACAACTGGTCGGGGGAGCAGGAAAATGACGGGGACACAAAAAGCCACAACCCATTCAACCCGGATCGTCAAAGGTGACATCGTCCCGAAAATTTCCCTGCTTAATACAGCAGGACAGCCAATAGACCTGACCGACCAGTTGATTGCCGGCAACACACTTGCCCTTTGGCTGATTGATGAAAAACCGACCAGAGATACCTGGCAGGAAATAGATCGGTTTCTGGATCAGGTATCGGATTGCGAGGCGCTGACCTTCCTGATCATAGGTGGAAAAAAGAGTCCAAAAAAGAACACCAAATCAAATATTAAAGCAATCGAGCTTTATGATCCGGAAAACACTGTCAGAAAGCTGTTCGGGGCAACTGATCCGTCCATACTTCTGATCGATCCCAACCATCGGCTGGTGTTCAACGCACCGCAGGCGGATATGGAAAAGGGCGTTGGTGTTTGCAAAACTATCCACGCCGGAAGCCAACCCGATCTGGTCAATCGCCAGGCCCCGGTCATGTTGCTGCATGACATTCTCGAACCGGATCTGTGTCAGGAACTGATTTCCTATTGGGAGGCCGGGGAAAAGCGCGCGGATGGTGTATCAAAGGGGGCAGAAAACAGCAGCACGGCGAAATCCGATATCAAAAAGCGCAATGACGTTGTCCTTCTGGATGAAGTGCTGTTTGAAAAAGTCAAAAATCGGATCGTAGGGCGGATTATTCCGGAATTGTTCAAGGCATTTCAGTTCCGGACAGCCAGCATGGAAGCCCTGCGGATCGGGTGTTATGACGCAGCCGATCAGGGTCATTTCGGCCGCCACCGGGACAATCGCACCGCGTTTACCGCACACCGTCGATTTGCCGTATCGCTGAATCTGAATCCGGTAACTTATGAAGGCGGACAGGTCCGGTTCCCGGAATATGGCCGGGGGCTTTACGCGCCGCCTGCCGGAGGTGCCGTGGTCTTTTCCTGTTCGCTGTTGCATGAAGCAATGCCAGTCACCAAAGGCCGCCGTTTCGGAATTTTCACCTTCCTGACCGACGAAGCCGGCGCAATCGCCGAACAGAAAATGATCGCCCAACGCCAAGGCCAAATCGCCCCACTTGCGATGAAAGGCTGATCATTCGTTAGATAGGGCTTTCAGCCGGTTGGCGCGCAGCATTCCCCACGCTTTCTTGTGGTGATTTGAGCCGTGGTACGGATTTTCGCACGGAGTTCAGGATCAGTTCGGCCGTTTCGTCATCAACAGCCCGGCCAAGCACCATCGCGCCAACCATCATTGAGAGCATCCCGGTTGCATTGATGCGGTGTTCCTTACCGATTACATCAAGTGGCGGACTTTCAAACCAGGCATTGGCTTCTTCGCGGGTCATCGGTGCCATGCCCCGTTCCTCAAGAGCCAGTTTCGCGGCAAGCTTGCCGCACGCCCCGCGGATAACCTTGGAAAAAGCCTTCTGTGCGCGCTCACCCGAACGGGCAACTTCGGTCGAGAGTGTTGGTAATGCACAACCCTTGCCGGGGTGATGCAGGTGCTGGTTCGAGAGATAAAGCTCGGCAAAGGTGGTGGTCCAATCAAGACCGAATTTTTCAGCCTTGCGCAAACGCGACAGGATCGGTTCACCAAGAAGATCAATCCCACTTTCGACGGTGGCGACAAACAGGTCTTCCTTGTTCCTGAAATGGGCATAAAACCCGCCGCGCGTGAGCCCGGCATCAGCCATCACCTGATCAATGGTAACATTTTCATAGCCGACCGTTTTGAAAAGCTTGGCCGCCGAGCGGATGATTTTTTGCCGCGTCTTTGGCTTGTGGTCCGGGCTGTAAGGCATGCTTTGGCTCCAATTGGTGTGGCTGGAAACAATGCTCGCACATTTTTATAATATGTTCTTGAACATATTATGTGGTCCGCAATCCTGTTGGCAAGTTTCGCGCGTCAAAGCCCTGTTTTGGTTTCATGCGCGTATCACAGATGCAAAGGATTTTGCGATGTCCGAGGTAATTATTTACGGCATGCCGCGCAGCAGCCTGTCGCGCACTGTCCGGATTGCCTGTATCGAGAAAGAGATTTCGTTCGCGTTTCGCACCAAGGGCATTCAAACCCCCGGCTCATCCCCTACGCCCGAATTGCTGCGTTTCAATCCGTTTGGCAAGGTACCGGTTTTGGCACATGGCGGTCTGGTATTGTACGAAACAGCCGCGATCTGCCGATATATTGACGATGCTTTTGACGGGCCGCTGTTGCGCCCCGTGCGGCAGGACAAGGTCGCACGTATGGAT
>CAMPHD010000377.1 GCA_946885765.1 uncultured Thalassospira sp. | reverse complement strand
GTTCAACCACTCCGTCTTCGCGCGCCGCACTTTCAAGCAGCCGAAGCGACGTCGTCCCCACCGCAATCACCCGCCCGCCCTTGGCGCGCGTTTCGTTGATCAGGTTCGCGATCTCGGGCGATATGCTGCCCCATTCGGCATGCATTTTGTGATCGTCGGTATCATCGACCTTGACCGGCAAAAACGTGCCCGCCCCGACATGAAGCGTGATCGTGCGGCGCTCGATACCGCGTGCATCAAGGTTCGCCAGCAATTCCGGGGTAAAATGCAATCCCGCCGTGGGCGCCGCCACCGCACCGTCATGCTGGGCGAAAATCGTCTGATAATCCGATCTGTCCTGATTATCCCCGCCCTTTTCACGCCGGATATAGGGCGGCAACGGCATCACGCCATATTTTTCAAGGGCTGCAATCAGATCGGCACCAGCCACGTTAAAGCGCAAAAGCACTTCGCCGCCGTCTTTCTTTTCCATGACCTCGGCTTCGAAATCATCGGCGACCCTGAAGGTTTCGCCAACGCGCAGCTTCTTGGCCGGTTTGGCAAAGGCGCGCCATTGTGCAAGACCTTCCTGCTTGTGCAGGGTCACTTCAATGCCCGCATCGCCGCGCTTGCCAAACAGGCGCGCCGGAATAACACGGGTATCATTGGAAATCAGAAGATCACCGGGCCGCAGGATATCGGGCAGTTCACGAACGATGCGATCGTGCGTTTCCCCGCCCGTCAGGTCGAGCATACGGGCACTGTCACGCGGGTTGGCCGGATGTTCGGCAATACAATCACGCGGCAGCTCGAAATCGAACAGATCGACTTTCATCGGAAATACAGAACCTGCAACTATCGGAACAAAAAATCAGAGGGGCGTTTTATACCGCCCCTCTTTGCAAAACCTCAAGGCATCGCGTCGGAATATCAGCCCTGCATCAACTTTGGGCCGGTGCCGCTTTCAAACGCGGGGGCACCACCGTCATCAGCAAACGGAATGGCGCCAGACAGGTCAGCGCCATGATCACCTTGGCGGTGAAATCGCCCATCGCCCATGTGTGCCACGGAAGCCCGGTGCCGACAAACGCGATGGAAAAGAACAAAGCCGTATCAACAGCCGACCCGATCCCCGATGATATCAGCGGTGCTTTCCACCAGGTTGCCTGGCGCAGCTTGTCAAACACCGTAATGTCAAGCATCTGCGCAATCAGAAACGCCGTGCCCGATGCAATCGCAATGCGCGTATCCGCCACGATCAAAGACAAAACAACTGCAATCCCAAACCCGACCAGAACGACAACGCGTGCGGCCTTGGCCCCGCGTGCGCGGTTGGTCAGATCGGTAACCAGAAACGCCACCGGATAGGTAAACGCCCCATAAGTCAGCCAGTCGGCCAAAACGCCCGGCAGCGGATATTCAACCAGAATGTTCGATGCAACAACCGTTACGGCCATTGCCAGAACGCCAATAATGATGGCTTTCATCGTTTTTTCCTTAACCAAAATCCTGACCAAAAGCAGAACGCACGCATAAGAAATCTCGCGGCCCACTTTGATTGGGCGACGATTCGGCACGGGTTTGATTCAAATTATGTCGCGGTAATTACGCCTGCCGCAGCACAGGGTCAAGGAAAAACGGCGGTCAGACAAAGCCTGACCGCCGCTGCAGATCGCCACAAGTTGCTCCGGGGAAAAGGAGGAGCACCGTGCCGCGAAACTTTAATCCTGCGCTTAATTCCGTCGGAATTAAAGCATGATCCCGCGAATGGTGAAAAACAGCAGCGCGCCAAGGAACGCCCCCGCCGGGACCGTGATCACCCATGCGGTCGCAATCGTCACCGCATAACGACGCCGCACCAGCAACCGCTTGCGCAGTTTCTTCTCGGCCTTTTCAGCCTGTGCCGGGTCCAACTGACGCAGGGCTTCGATATGCTGTTTCTGTTCGTCGGTTTCGGTATCTTCGCCAACCAGCATCGGCGCATTATCAACCCGGCGACGATGGCTCAGCGTTTCACGCAGGAACCCGACACCAAACACCGCACCGACCGCAATATGCGTCGAACTGACCGGAAGGCCGAGTGCCGACGCCACAATCACCGTCAATGCCGCCGACAGGGCCACGGTATAGGCCCGGATCGGATCAAGCTTGGTGATTTTCGATCCGACCGTCTTGATCAGTTTCGGACCAAACAGGATCAGACCGGCCGCAATACCGATTGCACCAATCACCAATACCCAGATCGGGATCGGAGCAGAAGATACAATCTGGCCGCTATCAATCCCCGAAACGATGGCCGCCAGCGGACCAATGGCATTGGCAACATCGTTCGAACCATGTGCGAAAGACAAAAGGGCTGCAGACACAATCAGCGGAATACGAAACAGCGATGCGATTTCCTTGCGCCGTCCGGTCATGTTGCGCGACGCATGCAGCACCGCCTTGCGGGTCGGAAACAGGGTCAGGAAAAAGGCTCCGATACCGATAACAATGACCTGCCACGTATCGGCCGCCCAGATCTTTTTGATCCCCTTCATCATCAGATACATGGTGAAGGCTGACACCATCACACCGACAAGGATCGGCACCCATTTTCGGGCCGCTTCAACACGGTTGTCGGTATAAAGAATTCTGAACTTGATAAAGGCAAGGAACCCGGCGGCAATCACACCGCCCAGTATCGGCGAAATCACCCAGCTTGCCGCAATCGTTCCCATGGTCGGCCAATTGACGGCATCAATGCCGACGGCCGCCATACCGGCCCCCATCACACCGCCAACGATGGAATGGGTGGTCGAAACCGGCGCGCCCAGCCATGTGGCAAGGTTAAGCCAAAGAGCCGCCGCCAGAAGGGCCGCCATCATCGCCCAGACAAAGGTCTGCGCATCGGGCATCTGGGTCGGGTCAATAATGCCGTTCTTGATCGTGTCGACAACATCGCCACCGGCGATGATCGCACCTGCGGCCTCAAAGATCGCGGCAATCAAAAGCGCGCCAACCATGGTCAGCGCCTTCGAACCGACGGCAGGCCCGACATTGTTGGCAACGTCATTGGCGCCGATATTCAGCGCCATATAACCGCCGATCACCGCGGCAGCGATCAGGAACCCGCTTTGCGGCAGGCCCCCCATGTGAAAGGCGACAAAGGCGCTGCACGCCAAAAGAAAGACAAGCGCAAGTCCGAGCTTCGCACTCAGGGAGGCAGTCTCTCCGGCGCCCGCATCCATGCGGCGCTGCCATTTGAGATCCTTATCCAGAGCGGTTTTCTTTGCGACCATGATCAACCGTTACTAAAAAGGGAATCGACGCGCGGATCATGTCGAAGCAAACCCGGTTTGTTAAGGTTTTTTTGCCTTTTCATGACAGTCATGTTTTGGCTGCACCCCGCCAACAGCAAAACGGCCCCGCAATGCAGGGCCGTTTCGTCATTTTAAGGCAGGTCGAAGATCACCGACCGAACTGGTTCAGAAGCCCTTTCAGGACATCCTTCGCCGCATCCTTGCCCGAACTTCCCGAACCTGACGACCCGCTATTGGATGAACCACTTCCGCCCAATGCCTTATCAAGGATATTATCCAGAACCT
>CAMPHD010000376.1 GCA_946885765.1 uncultured Thalassospira sp. | reverse complement strand
CGATTCAAGTTTTGCCATTATCCACGGAAATTTTGTTTTTTCCAGCCCGGCGATTTTGACTGACTGAATATCAGCTATGCATATAACCGGTTGAGGCGGCAAAAGAATACAGGCCTCAAAAGAAAACGGCACCCGCGATGGGGTGCCGTTTGCAAGATTTTCGGGTTTGGTCCGGTCTAGTAACCCATGACCTTTTCCGGGCCCATCAACATGGTCGGAAGCCATGTCGAAATTGCCGGGATGTATGTCACGATGATCAGGAAGACCAGCAGGATCATCAGCCACGGCAGGGCGGCACGAACCACCTGAACCAGCGACATTCCGGTGATGCCGGACGTCACGAACAGGTTAAGACCGACCGGCGGCGTGATCAGGCCGATTTCCATGTTCACGACCATGATGATGCCAAGATGGATCGGATCGATACCCAGCTTCATCGCAATCGGGAACAGGATCGGTGCCATGATCAGAAGGATGGCCGACGGTTCCATGAAGTTGCCCGCGATCAACAGGATGATGTTGACCACGATCAGGAAGGCCCACGGTTCCAGACCCCAGCCGATAATGGTTTCGGCAATGGTATGTGGAATGCGTTCGGACGTCAGCACATGGGCAAACAGCATGGCGTTGGCAATGATGAACATCAGCATGATGGTCACTTTGCCAGCTTCCAGCAGCACGTGGCGGATATCCTTGTCGAACGGGATCAAGGCGATGGCCTTGCCGATTTTCGGCAGGTTATAACCAACGATTGCGCCAAGCCCCATACCAGATTCCGGTACCCATGCAACGCCCTTGATTGGTCCCATATCGCGGTAAAACACGATTGCGATCAGCATGGCATAAACAGAGGCAACGGCTGCGGCCTCGGTCGGGGTGAAAATCCCGCCATAGATGCCGCCCATGATCACAATGACCAGAAGCAAGCCGCCCGATGCGGAAAACAGTCCGGCAAGCCATTCCGAAATACTCGGACGGTCCTGTTTCGGCAGCTTTTTGATACGGGCGACGATATAGATCACGGTCATCAGCATCAGACCGGCGATCAGGCCGGGAATGACACCGGCCAGGAACATACGGCCGACCGACACCTGGGTTGCAGCGGCATAGACCACCATCACGATTGATGGCGGGATCAGGATGCCAAGCGTGCCTGCGTTACAAATCACACCGGCGGCGAAGTTGCGCGGATAACCAGATTTGATCATACCGGCAATCACGACAGAACCGATGGCAACCACCGTGGCCGGGCTGGAACCCGAAACGGCGGCAAACAGCATACAGGCCAGAACGGACGCCATGGCAAGACCGCCATGGAACCAGCCGACCGTATCGACCGCAAAGCGGATCAGGCGGCGGGCCACCCCGCCGGTCGACAGGAAGGTCGAGGCAAGGATAAAGAACGGAATGGCCAGCAACGTGTAATGTTCCATCCCGTTGAACAGCTTTTCGATCAGGGTCGGAAGCGAGTCTGAGCCGAAAAACAGGATGGTGGTGATGGATGACAGGCCCAGCGCCACGCCGATGGGGGTGCCAAGCGCCATCAACGCAAACAGCGTGATGAACAGATATGCGATTGTCATTTAAGGCGTTCCCCCGCGATCATTTATCGTTGTCGCGACGGACCATGCCGTCGACCATGGCTTCGGCTTCATCGCCCTCGCCAATGGTTTCGATTGCCTCGCGTGCCTCGTCGGCAAGCGAGAAGCCATTTTGCTGACCCGACAGAATGCGCCACAGAACCTGTCCCAGACGGAACAGCAGCAACGCACCACCAAACGGCAGGATCAGATAGACCACCCACATCGGGATCGGGGAATCTTCGGCCTCGATACCGATCATGTGATAGAAGGCCATGCTTTCCCAGCCGCCATAAAGAATAAGCGCGGCATAGGACATGCAGATCAGGGCGACAAAAATGCCGGTGATGCGCTGGGCAGGTTTGGAAAAAAGCTGCACAAGGGCATCGACCCCGATATGGGAGCCGACCTTGACACCGTAAGACATGCCAAACAGCACCAGCCAGGCAAACAGAAATTCCGTTATTTCCATCGACCAGGTCATACCGGAATTGAAGCCGTAACGAAGAACGACATTGACGAAAGTCAGTACCGTCATAGCGGCGAGAAGGAGGGCAATAATGCCCTCCTCCAGCCGGTCAACGACCGTTTTAATCATAGCGGTAACGGTCCTCTAGGTTCGAGGAATTACTTGTTGCAGGCGGCAGCGGCTTCGATCAGATCGGCGCCGATATCACCTTCGAACTGGGCCCAGACAGGCTTCATGGCTTCGCGCCATGCTTTGACATCTTCCGGAGCCGGTTTGACGATTTCGGTTTCGCCCGAATCAACGATCATCTGACGCTGTTCGTCAGCAAGCTGACCCGACAGTTTGTTCGAGTATTCGGTTGCTTCGTCCATCGCCTGTTTCAGGCCAGCCTGGATTTCCGGATCAAGACCGTCCCACCATTTGGTCGAGGTCACGACGAGATAGTCGAGAAGACCGTGGTTCGATTCAGTGATGTAATCCTGAACTTCGAAGAATTTCTGGGAATAGATGTTCGACCAGGTGTTTTCCTGACCGTCAACAACGCCGGTCTGAAGAGCCGAATAGGTTTCGGCAAATGCCATTTTCTGCGGAACGGCATCAACAGCTTCGAACTGGGCTGCAAGAACGTCCGAGCTCTGAATACGGAATTTCAGGCCGGCGGCATCGGCCGGGGTCAACAGCGGCTTGTTGGCCGAAAGCTGTTTCAGACCGTTATGCCAGTAACCCAGACCGGTCAGGCCCTTGTCTGCCATGGACAGCAGAAGCTCCTGGCCTTTTTCGCCTTTCTGGAAGCATTCAACAGCTTCCATGTCGTTGAACAGGAACGGAAGATCGAACAGGCCGAGCTTCGAGGTCCATTTGCCGAATTTCGCAAGCGACGGAGCCGCAAGCTGCACATCGCCGCGCAGCATGGCCGGCAGAACCTTGTCGTCATCAAACAGCTGCGAGTTCGGGTAAATTTCGACTTTAACCTTGTCGCCAAGGATTTCTTCGGCGCGCTTTTTGAAGAATTCAGCACCCTGGCCCTTCGGGGTATTCGGAGCAACCACGTGGGCATATTTGACAACAACCTGTGCCGATGCCGCATTGGTCATGCCAAGAACGGCTGCCATTGCAACGCTGGTTGCGAGAAGTTTTTTGGTAATCGGACGCATCAATAGTCTCCCTATAAGCTTTGTGCGTTTTCCCAGTAGCGCGCCAGTTATCGGCGTCGTTTCGTCGCCGTTTGGCGCTGGGGTGCAACACTGCAATTGCCGGGCCAGTTCTGCATATCAGCCATTACGATAAGTAATATCAGCGGTTTGCAGTGTATTGCGCGATGGTGCGGTGCAGCGTAAGTGCTTATTTTTGTTATCTTTCCCGCACATCTTCTTTTGATACTGTGCGGTCTTCCGCACAATATCTCAAGTTGAAAATGCAATTTTCTTATCGATTTATGCTTTGCCGGGAGCGGCTGGGGATAATCTCTGGTAGGACCAATGCGCAAAACCACCGGGATCGAATGCTCCTGTGGTTGATGTGATGGCGGAAAA
>CAMPHD010000375.1 GCA_946885765.1 uncultured Thalassospira sp. | reverse complement strand
CCGCCCGTGCTATCGGTTTGTGCTGCCGGGTCAAGCAGGCGGGCATTGATGATGGCCTTGCGGCCCGTGCCCTTTACGCGAATGGCTGGGGTCATGCCTGGCCTCCTGCCTGTCTGTGGTTCTGGACCAGCAATTCAAGGGTCGCCATGCGCACCGCAACCCCCATTTCAACCTGTTCGCGGATGACGGATCGTTCGACGTCGTCGGCGACTTCACTGTCAATTTCGACCCCGCGGTTCATCGGGCCGGGATGCATGATCAGCGCATCGGGCTTGGCATTGGCAAGTTTGGCGCGATCAAGGCCGTGGAAATGGAAATATTCGCGGACCGACGGGATAAAGCTTCCTTCCATGCGTTCAAGCTGAAGGCGCAGCATCATGACGATGTCACAATCCTTAAGGCCTTCTTCCATGTCATGGAAAATCTCGACTCCCATCCGGTCGATCTTGGACGGGATCAGGGTCGGGGGGGCCACAAGGCGCACCCGCGATCCCATGGTATTGAGCAGCAGGATGTTGGACCGGGCCACGCGCGAATGCGCGATGTCGCCGCAAATCGCCACGTTCAGCCGATGCAGGCGGCCCTTGTGGCGGCGAATGGTCAGCGCATCAAGCAACGCCTGTGTCGGATGTTCGTGGCGGCCATCCCCGGCATTGAGAACCGCGCAATTGACCTTTTCGCTCAGAAGCTTGACCGCACCGCTGTCGCCATGGCGAACCACAAGCGCATCGGGGTTCATCGCATTCAGCGTCATCGCCGTATCAATCAGGGTTTCACCCTTTTTGACCGAACTGGTGCCGACCGTCATGTTGATGACCATCGCACCCAGCCGCTTGGCGGCCAGTTCAAACGATGTCAGCGTTCGGGTCGAATTTTCATAGAACAGATTGACGATCGTGGCCCCGGCAAGAATGTTGCTGGTCTTGTCTGCGGTGCGGTTCTTTTCCGCATAATGCTGGGCGCGATCAAGAATAAGGGTGATTTCCCCCGGGGTAAGACCTTCGATACCGAGGAGGTGAGGGTGCGGATAGTGATCCGCCGCTGGTCCCATGACACTCATGGCGTTGCACATATTCCTTAAATGGTATGGGCAGAATTTCGCGCGGAGCATACCCAATTGCCCCTGTCACGGAAAGTTAAAATATTGCTCCGATATGCTGACCGGATGGTCAGTATTTCGCTTGGTTTACATCACACCACATGCAGCAAAACCGCAAGGATCGGGATGCTGGTAATCGCGACAAGGGTGTGAACCGTAATGATGCTGGCCATCATTGGCGCATCGCCGCCCATCAGGCGTGCAAGGATATACGCGCTGGCCGAGCATGGCAGTGCGGCATAAAGCACAATTGCCGCTGTTTCGATATCGGGCAGACCGATCAGCAGGCACAACCCGGCGGCAATGGCCGGGCTGATGGCCAGTTTGCCAATGGCGGAAGCCGCGACCGGTCCCCCGGCGCGCCGTGCCGCCGAAAGATCAATCCCCGCACCAACTGCCAAAAGGCCAATCGGTAACGCTGCCCGGCCAAGAACCTCAAGAAACGGACCGATCACCGGCGGAAGGCCAAAGCCGCTGGCATTGATCAGCATCCCCAGAACACACGCCATCAGAAGCGGGTTGCTGATTACATCGCGCAGGATCGACAAAATTCCGGGCTGCCGGTCATTCTCCCCCCAAAGCGTACAGCCCAATACCGAAACCACATTAACACTGGGCACAATGATGGCAACGCAAAGGGCGGTGACGGTCAAACCCTCATCGCCCAGCAGTGCTGCCGCGACCGCCAGTCCGATATAGGTATTGGGTCGGATTGCCCCCTGAAGAAGCGATGAAAATGCCGGATCGCCGACTTTCAGGAACGGTTTTGCCAGTAGCATCAGGATCGCACAGATCAGCGCCGTGCCCAGCATCGCGGTCGCGATCCCCGCCAATGGCAGACTGCCCAGATCGGCCTGTGCCGTATTGGAAAACAGCAATGCCGGGAATGTCACGTAATAGGTCAGCTTTTCTGCCCCCGGCCAGAAGGCATCAGGCAGGAATTTGCGCTGTCGCAGGATGAAACCCAACACGATCAGGGCAAAGGTCGGGATCAGGGCAGACAGGATGGCAATCATGGGGCGCTTTCGAAAATATCTTGCGGCACGATGGGGCGGTCATTAATCGGTTATTAGGCGATTTGCTGTGATGGTTTGTATTGCATCAGTCATGCTTGACGTCGTATCGACAAGACTGTCTGTTTCATTACATGTCCATCCTGTGATAATGAGCATGGGTCAGATAATGCGTGCAACGCACTGATTTATCAATTGAAAGAAATTCCTGCGCTGTTAGCACTGCAAACAGGAATGCAAATCAGGGGAATGCCTATGAGCCGCTCAATCGATCATCTGGTTTTATGTGTCAATGATCTTGATGCGGCCTGCGATGCCTATCGCAAGCTGGGCTTTACCGTCACCCCGCGGGCCAATCACCCGTTCGGTACCGGCAATGCCCTGATCCAGTTTGATGGCATGTATGTCGAATTGCTTGCCGTGGTTGAGCCGGAAAAAATCGCCGAAACCGATCTTGCCGCACCATTTTCCTTCCCGATTTATAACCGTGATTATTTGCGTCATCGCGAAGGCATGTCGATGCTGGCCCTGCAATCGCGCGATGCGGAAAAAGACCGGGATGATTTCATTGCCGCCGGTGCCGCCGTGCCCCGTGTTTTCAAGTTCGAACGCGAAGCAACCCGCCCGGATGGTTCGCTTACCGATCTGGCCTTTTCGTTGGCCTTTGCCAATCATCCGCTGTTGCGCCATGCGGTAACGTTTGTCTGCCAGCATCGCCATCCGCCACAGAATTTCTATTATCCGGAATACCAAAGCCACGCCAACGGCGCCTATGCGATTGGCAAGGTTTTTCTTATGCACTGGGCGGCGGACGCGGTTACGGATTTCGTCGAAGAAATCGGAACCGATAAAATCGTCTCGGCCCTGCACAGTGATGAAATGGTCACCCGTTTCGGAATTGATGACCCTGACTTCCCGACCTATGGATTTGCCGGTTTTTAAATCATCGTCGATAAGCTCGATACCATTGCCGAGGCTGCTCAATCCATGGGCGCAATCCATAAAAAGGGCCGCCTGATCCTGCCGCCATCGAAATTCTTTGGAACACTGGTTGTCTTTACGGCCAAAGAAAAAGCCGCCTGAACAAACAGGCGGCTGATCGAAAATTTTGAAACCAACGGGTTTCGTTTGGCCGAAAATCAGGCTTCTTCGTCACCAAATTCATCTTCATCATCCTCATCGGGGTTTGCACCCGGATCGGTATGAAGATTAAGGTTATCAAGCGCACCTTGCAGGATATAGGCCGCAGCCGTTTTATCGACAACTTCCGCACGGCGTTTGCGCGTCATGTCGACATCCTCGATCAGGATGCGTTCAACCGCGTTGGTCGAAAGACGTTCATCCCAAAGCAGGATCGGCAGATCGATATAATTCTGCATTTCGTCGACAAACGCATAAACCCGGTGGCAGGCCTTGCCAATAGTGCCGTCAAGTTCACGCGGAAAACCGATGATGATACCACCGACATTCTGTTTGGTGA
>CAMPHD010000374.1 GCA_946885765.1 uncultured Thalassospira sp. | reverse complement strand
AGGGGCTTGGGCGTGTCGTCAGAAGCGGCATCTATTGGGTTCAATCCTGTTCGGAGGTCGACCGGTGGCGATATTGCAGCGCCACCATGAGGCCTTTTAACGGTCGCAGCAAGGCCAGTGTTACCCCGATGATGGTCGGGAACCATAACACCGCATGCAGCCACAAGGGCGGCATATAGGTCATCTCGACCCAAAGGGCCAGCGGCACCACGACAAAACCGAGAATGAAGATGATGAATACGGCGGGACCATCACCGGCATCATGACCACGAAGGTCAAGACCGCATTGCGCGCAGCTTTCACGAACCGTCAGAAAGCCCGAAAACAGCTTTCCCCCGCCACAGCGGGGGCATTTGCATGCCAGCCCGGTGCGGATGGGGGAAAGTGCAGGATAATAATCCGTGGTCATAGGCTGACCGGGTCCTTTTATTCGCCGCCCCAGATGTAAACGGCAAAGAACAGGAACAGCCAGACAACGTCAACGAAGTGCCAGTACCACGCAGCAGCTTCCAGACCGAAATGATGGTCCGGTTTGAAGCCGTCCTTGATCGCCCGCACAAGACAGACCGCAAGGAACACGGTGCCGACAAACACGTGGAAACCGTGGAAGCCGGTCGCCATATAGAAGGTCGACGAATAAATGCCATCGGCAAAACCGAATGCGGCATGGCTGTATTCATAAGCCTGCAGGCACAGGAAGATGACGCCAAGGCCAACGGTCAGCGCCAGCCCCTGCACCATGTCCTTTTTCTTGCCTTCAAGGCAGCCATGATGCGCCCAGGTAAGAGTACAGCCCGAAAGCAGCAGAATCAGGGTGTTGATGAACGGCAAATCCCACGGATCAAGAACCTCAACACCTGCGGGCGGCCATTCGGTCACACCGGGGCTGAAAATCACAAATGCGTTGTGGAAGAATGCCCAGAAGAAGGCGACAAAGAACATCACCTCGGACGCGATAAACAGCGACATGCCATACCGCAAGCCGATCTGCACAACCTTGTTGTGGTAGATGCTGGACTCGCTGATCACGTTGCTCCACCAGCGGAACATCACGAACAGGATGCCCGCAAGGCCAAGTGCTGCCAGCCAGAAATCTGTCGGCGCACGATCCGAATGCATGAACATGACCATGCCACCGGTAAACAGCCCTGCCGACATCGCAGCCACCAACGGCCACGGGCTCGGGTCTACCAGATGGAACGGATGTTTCTGAGCGTGATCACTCATTCCTCGCCCCCCTCAATCCTCACAAATGAAACCTTTAAAGCTCTCTTCATTGGAAACCCGGACAAAAGCCCTAGCCTCCCTTTCCTTGGTCCCCGTCCGGACCTTCAACCGATGCCTCGGCCTTATAGAAGGTATAGGAAAGGGTAATCGTCTTGACGTCCTTGGTATTCGGGTCTTCTGCAATCGCCGGATCGACATAGAAACTGACCGGCATATCAACGCGCTGGCCGGGTTCAAGCAACTGCTCGTCAAAACAGAAACAGGCGATCTTGCTGAAATACTGTCCGGCTTTAAGCGGTGTTACATTGTAAACCGCCTGACCGATGATCGGTTTGACCGACATGTTCTCGGCCATGTAGTGGGCAAGGTTGTCCTCGCCCAGCTTCACGGTCATTTCGCGCTGTTCGGGCTTGAACTGCCACGGCAGGCGGGAATTCACATCGGCATTGAACCGGATTTTGATCGTCTTTTCCGAAACATCACGCGGCGCATCGGTGCCAACCTGCGTCGTGCCACCATAACCGGTCACCTGACAGAACAGCGCATAAAGCGGGACCGAGGCATAAGACAAACCGATCATGCCGCCAACAACGGCAACACAACTCAGCAATACGCGCTTGTTGCGCGCCTTTGTTTTATCCGCATGCTTCTGATCAGCCATATATGCCCTAGCTCATCTTAAGAATGGTGATGGCGAAAAACAGAACCGCCAACCCACCAAGAATGACAAGAAACGTCCAGTTCTTCTTGCGCCGCTTGGCGTAAAACGCGTCGAGTTCGGCTTTGGTCATTTTTTGCTCGGTCATGCCAGATATCCCCTGATCCAGACATCGGCGACCATCGCACCAAACAGGACAAACAGATACAGGATCGAATATCCGAACATCTTGTGCGGTGCCTTTTCCTCGGCATTGCGCAGCACGCGAACCGCATGGCGCAGGAACCACAAACCGGTCAGTCCCGCCGTCGCACCGTAAAACACGCCAAGCAACCCGGTCGCAACCGGCACAAACGTGATCGGCAACAGCAGGATCGTATAGATCAGCATCTGCTTCTTGGTCGCGGCCTCACCGGCCACAACCGGCATCATCGGAACCCCGACCTTGGCATAATCACCACAGCGAAACAGGGCCAGGGCCCAGAAATGCGGTGGCGTCCACATAAAGATAATCAGAAACAGCGCAATCGAATTGATATCAATCCCGCCGGTCACTGACGCCCAGCCGATCATCGGGGGGAATGCCCCGGCGGCACCGCCAATGACGATATTCTGGGGTGTGCTGCGTTTAAGCCACATGGTGTAAACGAACACGTAAAACGCAATCGATACCGCCAGAAGGGCCGCAGCCGCAAAATTGATCGCAACCGCCATCACGGTCACTGAAAGGATGGATAACGCAATCCCCAGCGAAAGCGCCTCGTCGGCGGGCACACGCCCCGCCGGGATCGGGCGGTTCTGGGTGCGTTTCATATGAAGATCGATATCGCGGTCGTACCACATATTGATCGACGCCGCCGCCCCGCTGGCAACGGCAATACAGGCAATCGCAACCAGTGCCAGAAACGGATGGATCGTTCCCGGCGCAATCAAAAGACCCACGGCACCGGTGAACACCACAAGCGTCATCACACCGGGTTTCAGCAACGCGATATAGTCGCGCACTTCCGATACCGGCAATGCTGCGATGTTATCGATTGCTAGGGTCTGCTGGGCGGCCTGCTTGGTCATGTATCCTGGTCTTTTCTTCTTGGGCGGTCGTATGTTCCCCGCCGGGAACCATGGGCACCGGCGGGGAACGCAAGATCGGATCAATTACTTGATGCGCGGCAGTTCGTCAAAGGTATGGAACGGCGGCGGCGAGCTGACGGTCCATTCCAGTGTATCCGCACCTTCGCCATATGGGTTGGCTTCGGCCTTTTTGCCACGGATAAAGGCATGTGCCACCACCCCGACAAAGAAGATCGTCGCTGCGAACGAAAGATACGCACCATAGGACGAAACAAGGTTCCAGCCCGCAAACGCATCCGGGTAATCGGCATAACGGCGCGGCATACCGGCCAGCCCCAGGAAGTGCTGCGGGAAGAAGGTCAGGTTCACACCGATAAAGAACAGCCAGAAGTGGATTTTGGCGCCCAGATCGGAAATCTCGTAACCCGACATTTTGCTGAACCAGTAATAGAAGCCCGCAAAGATCGAGAACACCGCACCCAGCGACAGCACATAGTGGAAATGCGCCACGACGAAATAGGTATCGTGCAGCGGCAGATCCATGCCGGAATTCGCAAGGATAACGCCCGTCACACCGCCAACGGTGAACAGGAAGATAAAGCCGATCGCCCAAAGCAATGGCGCCCGCAAGGTGATGGAAC
>CAMPHD010000373.1 GCA_946885765.1 uncultured Thalassospira sp. | reverse complement strand
ACCAATAGTCATAAATCGCCACCAGCGATAAAAACGGAAACGCACAAGATGTCTCGCCCCGGATCTGCCCCGACACGGCATTTCGATGCCGACACCATAAGACGTGGCGCCATCGCCTGTCTGCCCCTGCTGCCCAGTACCATGATCTTTGGTGCGGTACTGGGCGTGCTTGCCACCCAGCGCGGCCTGTCGCTGGGCGAACTTCTGTTCATGAGCCTCACGGTCTTTGCCGGATCGGCACAGTTTGTGTCGGTCGATCTGTGGCGCGAAACCATCCCTGCTGCCACCATCATTGTCGCAACGGCGGTGATCAATCTGCGCTATGTCCTGATCGGTGCATCGCTTCGCCCGGTGTTTCGCGGTCGTCCGCTCTGGGTCAAAATCTGCGGCATGCATATGGTGGCCGATGAAAACTGGGCCGTCACCATGACGCAGGAAAACCTTGCCAATCCGGGCTTCCTGCTGGGTGGCGGGATTTTCCTTGGCATTGTCTGGGCGACGGGCAACACCATCGGCTATCTGCTGGGCGGGGGCATACCCGACCCGAATGTCTATGCGCTTGATTTCGCCTTTACCGCCGTCTTTGCCGCACTCACGGTCGGCATGTGGAAGGGTCGGGTTGATCTTCTGCCGTGGCTGGCGGCTGCCATCGGATCATTGATCGGGCATTACACCTTGCCCGGTACATGGTCGATCCTTGCCGGTGCCGGGGCCGGGGTGATTGTTGCCGCCCTGACATGGCGCGAAGACATGGACGATACCGCGCCCAAGCCCGAAACCACACCCGATGTAAATACCGATACCTATGGCGCGCCCGAAGGCACCTATTCGACGGAGGCCGGCAAATGATGAGTTTCCCCGATCTGACCACCTTCAGCACCGCCTCAATCCTGACCATCCTTGGCATGGCCGTCGTAACCTATGGTATGCGCCTTGGCGGCCTTCTGATGGCCGACCGCCTGCCGCAACACGGCCGTTGGGCCCATGTGCTTGAACGCCTGCCCGGTGCTGTCCTGATTTCCGTCTGGGTGCCAAGCGCCCTGTCGGCCGGTCCCATCGGCATCGCCGGTGCCGCTGCCACCGTCATCACCATGATTGTCGCACGCAACCTGTTTGCCGCGATGGTCGCAGGCATGGTGCTTGTCGCAGCGGGGCGGTATTTCATCGGCTGACGAAACGACAGACAAATTAAAAGGCCGCCCTGAAAATTCCGGGCGGCCTTTTTCATGATCCCGATTGCGTCCTGCCTCAGGCCGCAATCATATTCTGTTCACGGGTCGCTTCGAATTTCAGGTTCGGCCAATCGCGTTGCGTGGTTTCAAGATGCCAGGCGTTGCGCGCAATAAAGACCAGCGTTTCGTCGTGATCCTCGAACAGGGCTGACTGGTTGGCATCGCGGAATTTCTTGATTTCCAGCGGATCGCTGCCAATCACCCAGCGCGCGGCATAGGCCGGTGTCTGTTCGAAATGCACCTTGATGCCGTATTCGGCAGAAATGCGTTCTTTCAGAACCTCGAACTGAAGCTGCCCGACCACACCAACGATCCAGTCGGCACCCATCATCGGTTTGAACACCTGTGATGCACCTTCTTCGGCAAGCTGTTCAAGCGCGCGCTGAAGATGCTTGCCCTTTAACGGATCATCAAGGCGCACCTTCTGCAACAATTCCGGGGCAAAGGCCGGAACACCCCGGAAACGAAGGTCTTCCCCCTCGGTCAGGGTATCACCTATGCGCAATGTGCCATGGTTCGGAATGCCGATGATATCGCCCGGCCATGCTTCTTCGGCAATGTCGCGTTCATTGGCAAAGAACAGCATCGGGTTATGCACCGCCATCTGTTTGCCAGCGCGCACATGCTTCAATTTCATGCCGCGTTTGAAATGGCCGGAACACAGGCGAATAAACGCAATGCGGTCGCGATGGTTGGGGTCGATATTGGCCTGCACCTTGAACACAAAGCCCGAAACCTTTGGCTCTGCCGCCTCGACCAGCCGCGTTGCCGCTTCCTGCGGGCGCGGGGTCGGCGCGATATCGCCAATACCGCGCAGCAATTCACGCACGCCAAAGTTATTGACAGCCGACCCAAAGAAAACCGGCGTCAGATGCCCCTCGCGATAGCTTTGCAGATCAAATGGCGGGCAGATTTCGCGCACCATTTCGACTTCTTCGCGAAGCTTCTCCAGAAGGTAATCCGGGATCAGCTCGTCAAGCTTCGGGTCATCAAGCCCCTTGATCGGAATGGCTTCCTTGACGACATTGCCACCTTTTTCCATGAACAGAAGCTGATCATTGACCAGATCATAACAGCCATGGAAATCCCGGCCCGATCCAATCGGCCAGGTTACCGGCGACACATCAAGCGCAAGGTCACGTTCGATCTGATCGATCAGTTCAAAGAAATCACGCGATTCACGGTCAAGCTTGTTCACAAACGTCGTGATCGGCACGTCGCGCAGACGGCAGACCTCAAACAGCTTGCGCGTCTGGGCCTCGATCCCCTTGGCACCGTCAATCACCATGACGGCGGAATCAACCGCAGTCAGAACGCGGTAGGTATCTTCGGAAAAGTCTTCGTGGCCCGGCGTATCAAGCAGGTTAAAGATGTTCTTTTCAAACTCGAACGTCATGACGGCGGACGACACCGAAATACCGCGATCCTGTTCGATCTTCATAAAGTCCGAACGCGCCCCGCGCTGTTCCTTTTTCGCCTTCACCGCACCGGCCATCTGAATGGCACCCCCGAAAAGCAGCAGCTTCTCGGTTAGTGTCGTTTTACCCGCATCCGGGTGGGCAATGATAGCAAAGGTACGGCGGCGCGATACCTGCTCGTCGATCGTCGGCATGGTTCATCCATTGATCATGATTTCGGGTTGGCGCGCACTGTACTGATTTTTACAGCGCGCGCCATCCCGAAATCGTCATATCGGACATGAACGCACAAGAACGTCCGGTTTCATATCACAAGCTGGAACACCAGCCCCGCAGCAAACGATCCGATCAGGGCATAGGCAAGATACAGGGCAAAAACCGGTTTCTTGACCAGCGCAAAAACCGCAATCGCCGCAGGCAGCGATGACACACCACCCGCCACCAGAAACGCCATGCCCGCACCGGGTTGCATCCCCTGCCCGATCAATCCTCCGACCAGCGGCAGCGCGGCATAACCGTTCAAATAGGCAGGAACCCCGACAAATGTCGCAATCAGGATCGGCAGGATGCCTTCCCCGCCGACCGCAGCCGACACCGTTTCAGCCGGAACATAAATCAGCATCAGGCTTTCAAGCAAAAAGGCCAGAACCAGCCATTTGCCAAGAAACACCGCGGTTTTAATCCCGTCGCGGCGAAATTTCGTCACACGGTCGCTTTCGCGCCAGAAAGCCCATACCGGCGGTTTGGGCGCCCGCATTTTAGCCCCGCCGCAACCGCCATTGCCTACACCATCGCGTAACGGATCGGTCAGGAATCCCATCCGCGACAACCACAATGTTGCAAACCCGCCCATAAGGCCGATCCCGATTGCAGCAATGGTCTTGCCGATGGCAAAATCCATCCCGATGGTGCCTGCGGTCAATGCAAACATCCCCGGATCAATCACCGG
>CAMPHD010000372.1 GCA_946885765.1 uncultured Thalassospira sp. | reverse complement strand
TTGCAGATGAATTTCAGGCTGGCATTGCGCATCAGCGCACCGGGCAACAGGCCTGCTTCTGTCAGAATCTGGAAACCGTTACAGACGCCAAGGATGGTCACACCGGCTTTTGCGCGTTCGGCAACCGCACGCATGATCGGCGATTTGGCGGCCATGGCGCCACAACGCAGATAGTCGCCATAGGAAAAACCACCCGGGACCATGATGATGTCGGTCTTTGGCAGTTCGGTTTCGCCATGCCAAACCACGGTCGGTTTGGTGCCGGTGGCCTGTTCAAGGGCCGCAATGGCGTCATTCTCCCGGTTGATGCCGGGGAAGAGGATGACAGCGGATTTCATGAAATACCGTCTCTCGATTAATATCCGTTACTTGATCGCGACAGACAAAGGCCCTGCAACGGCAAAGCCCCGCCCGGGCAGTTAGGCCAGCTCGATGCTGTAATCTTCGATCACGGTATTGGCGAGAAGCTTCTCGCACATTTCCTTGACCTCGGCGCGTGCCTTTTCGACGTCGCTGCCATCCAGTTCGAGTTCGATGAACTTGCCCTGACGGACATCGTTGACACCGGCAAAACCAAGACCCTGCAGGGCGTGGTGAACGGCTTTACCCTGCGGGTCAAGGACACCGTTCTTCAGGGTGACATGGACACGTGCTTTCACGAGAAGCTCCTTTGAGTGCGCACTCGCCATACGGCGATACTTGTTTGCAAACAATAATGTACCGGTTCCGATGGTTCCGGCGTCGATAAGAAAAGGCCGCGCAAGCGCGGCCTTGGGATTATTTGTCTTTGTTCAGCGATTCTATGTCCGCGGACTCAGGCAGGACACCGAGACGGCGCGCCACTTCCTGATAGGCTTCCTCGACCCCGCCAAGATCGCGGCGGAAGCGGTCCTTGTCCATCTTTTCGTTGGTCACAGCATCCCAGAGGCGGCAGTTGTCCGGGCTGAATTCATCGGCCAGAACCAGATGCATGAAATCGCCTTCCCAGACGCGTCCGAATTCAAGTTTGAAATCAACCAGTTTGATCCCGATGCCGCGCATCAGGCCGCACAGGTAATCATTGACGCGAAGGGTCATGCCGACGATTTCTTCGAGTTCTTCGGCACTTGCCCAGCCAAGGGCAAGGATATGCTCGTCAGAAACCAGCGGATCACCAAGCGCGTCGTCTTTGTAATAAAATTCGACGATCGGGCGCGGCAGACGTTCGCCTTCTTCAAGGCCTAGACGTTTAGCCATCGAACCGGCGACGATATTGCGCACCACGACTTCGATCGGAACGATTTCGCATTTCTTGCAAAGCTGTTCGCGCATATTGATGCGGCGAATGAAATGCGTCGGGATGCCGATTTCCGCCAGACGGGTCATGACGAATTCGGTAATCATGTTGTTCAGGACGCCTTTGCCGGCAATGGTGCCGCGCTTCTGTGCGTTGAACGCCGTGGCATCGTCCTTGAAATACTGGATGATGGTTCCGGGTTCGGTACCTTCGTACAAAACCTTGGCTTTACCCTCGTAGATGGGCTGCTTTCTGGACATTGGCGGGATCTTTCACATCTTTGCTTGCGGGGGAATGTCCCCGAGCACCCTGAAAAACGCGCCCCCCGTATAGCAGTGCTGGGCAAGAAACTCAATTGCCGTGTAAGTCCATTTACGCAGACTTGATAATAGGATTTTGCAACCGTCAAGCCTTCCGACTGTCGCCGTGCAAAAGACCCCCGAAAACCGGGCGTTACGGAGGTGAAGCTGGCGGGGTGCCTAAATCTCGACCGGAAGGAAAGGGACGCTGTCGGGCTGGCCATTGGAAAACAGCCAGACCGGGCGGCGCGGCAATTCGTTTTTCTGAGTCGGAATGGCCGGAAGCCCGATCAGAGACGAACAGACGGTTTCGAACCCGATATTGCTGCGCACCAGCATGGCATCGGCACGAATGTCATGATGAGCGGGATCAGGTTCCATCATGCCGGTATCAGCCAGCAATGCCTGCCATGCAAACCAGTCGTCGGCTTCGGGGTTGGGGGGCGGGGCGCTGATGAAACGCGGAAGGTTGCGTTTGGTCCGTTCGCTGTTGGCTTTGTCATTCAGATCATGGGCGGTAATCATCGACAATCCTTCGGGAATGTCGGTGATTTCGATCTTGCCATCCCCACGATTGGCCAGCCAATAGGCATCCCGGTTATCGGCAATCACCATGTTGAAGGGGCGATAGGCATCGCCATCAAGTTCGGCAAGTGCCTGAGCGGCATCGATGGCATCGGCATGATCAAGTGCTTCGAGCGGCAATTCACCGCGCGACCGTTTGTCCGTTGCCGGGCCAAGGGTTCCGAAACGGTTCAGGACGGCGGCAACTACCCCGTCCTCGTTAACGCCAAGCCAGGTGCCGCCAGCAGTTTCATCCATCCCGGCGATAACATCAGGGCGGTCTTCCCAATGCCGGGCCGGGGCCTTCCACGGGCGGCTGTTCATTTCGTCGCGATTTGCACCGATAATTACCGGCCATTCATGGTCGGGTCGGCGAAGTATTATGACTGTACACATGACCCAGATCAAAGCGACATGGATAGGCATTTGTCAAATTCAAAAGTATCGGAGCAAGCCGATGACAGGGCGTGATACAGTCCATAAATAAAGGACGAGGGGAAACGGCCTGATCAAAAACAAACCATCTGGAGGAGCCCGAGAATGTCGAATTTCACGGATCGTGAACGTGGTTTTGAGGCAAAATACAGTTTTGACCTTGAACAGAATTTCCGGATCGAAGCCCATCTTTATAAAATGCTGGCGATCTGGGCGGGCGATAAAATGGGTATGAGCGAGGCGGAAAGTCGTTCCTATGCGGCCAAAGTCATCGGCGATGTTGTTGCCAATCCGCAGGAAAACGGCATTATTTCCGTGCTTCTGGCGGATTTCGGGCGGCATAATGTCGACATGACCGTTACCGAGGTGAACCGCAAACTCGAAGAATTGCGACCGATAGCGCGTGCAGAGTTGCTCGAGGAATAGTTGCTTTGCGGAAATAAGAAAAAGTTCGGATTTGCAAACCGTTAGCCGGTTTCGTATTCTGTTCCCGGATCACAAAAGATTTCTGGTTGCAGCCACGCGTTGTTTTGCCTTCGAGTGTTCGGGCATGGTTGTGGGGCAGGTAAAGAAGGGTAAAGGCTTTGCGTATCCTATTGGCAGACGATCACGATCTGGTTCGTGAAGCATTATCACTGCTGTTCCAGCAATATTTCGAAGATTGTGAAGTGGTCGAGGCCGGGGCACTTGACCCGGCACTTGAACATATCGAAGCACAAAACGATTTCGATCTGGTGCTTCTGGATTTGCGAATGCCCGGCATGAACGGGCTTGAGGGGCTTAAACGTACCCTTGAAAAAGCAGCCAAGACAACGTCGGTTGTTTTGCTTTCGGGAGCCTATCGCAGCGAAGATGTCCGGCACGCGATTGAAAACGGTGCGCACGGGTTTATTCCTAAAACATTGCGCGGGCAGACACTTGCCAATGCCATTCAGCTTGTTCTGGCGGGCGAGAAATATCTGCCATCCTCAATCCTGAGCGATCTGGGCGACGGGTTTGGCGGCGGCAACGATAGCGAGCCGCGCATGGCGGGTGGTTTTGGCA
>CAMPHD010000371.1 GCA_946885765.1 uncultured Thalassospira sp. | reverse complement strand
CAATCAAACCGTTCAACCAGAATTTCGGTCACCTTGCGTGCCCCGATATCCCAACCGATATGGCGTTTGCGTTCTTCTTCCGGCAGGCCCAGCGTACCAAGGCTTTTAGGGATTTCGCGCGACGCATGGTCACAGACAAAAAGCGAATGCCCCTTGCCGTTCTCGTTCAAAACCTCAAACGGTGCGGGATCATCATGGCCCAGCAGCGACCCGGTATGGTGGCTCACGCGAATTCTCCTGAAATTGGGGCAGCTTGAAATTTTCGGGTCCGGAACCGGCACGAACCGGCACATCGGACCCTGTTGAACTATCAATTTATTGCTGGACTGACAAGGTCGCCCGCACGTCCCCTTTACAACAGCTCAACGCACACTTTGCAGCAACGCCAAACATCCCGTAAAGTGGTATGACCAATAAAACCAAACGCGTTTGTCGGCTGGAGTACAGTCGCTGCTGGAGTGTTCAGAACATGCCGCCTGTCAAACCTGTACCGTCTTCGGACACGGTTGATGCCAACCGGCCCAAAAGGATTGCCGATCAGGTTGCCGACAAGCTTCTTGGCATGATCACTGCGGGCATTTTCCTGCCCGGTGATCGCCTGCCGGGCGAACGACAGCTTGCCGAGGACATGAAAGTCAGCCGCGTTTCAGTCCGCGCCGCCCTGCAAAAGCTTAAAACCCGTGGCTACCTGCGTGCGGTTCAGGGGGGCGGCACCGAAGTCCTGTCTTCGACCGGGGTCGAAATGGACACCGCGATGACCGATCTTGTCCGGGACTCGCTTAACAATCTGCGCGACCTTCAGGAAATCCGCTGCACGCTGGAAACATGGGCGGCAAGGCGGGCTGCCATCAATGCCAGTGACGAGGATATCGAACTGCTGCGCATCGCCTACCGGCAGGCCCACGATCCGCGTCGCGCGCCAAAATACCGTGCCGATGACGACCATCGTCTGCATATGATGATCGGCCGCGCCAGCGGATCAATCATCTATTACCACGTCATGAAAATGCTGCACGATGTCCTTCAGGCGGCCCTGACCGAAATCCGCTTTAACAATCTATCCGGCCCGTCCTTTGACCGGATGGTGCAGGAACATCATTATGCGATTGTCGAAGCCATCGCCGCCCGCGATCCGGACGCCTCGGAAAAAGCCATGTCCGAACATTTGCAGGCGGTCATCGAATATTTCAAACTGGCCGCGGTGAACAAACCGAACTGAGCCGCAAATACCATTACAAGAACGATAAAAATACGACCATTCAGGGAAACCAGACATGACGACATCGCGCGACACGCTTTTGCAGTTGATGGATGCCGCCCTTAAGGCCGCCGATCCTGCGGTCCAGATTCCGCGCAACCTGCCGACAAAGCCCAAGGGCAAAACCATTGTCATCGGTGCGGGCAAGGCATCGGCCAATATGGCGCAGGCGTTTGAAAAGGCATGGGATGGCGATATTTCCGGTCTGGTCGTCACCCGCTATGGTCATGCGGTCCCATGCGAAAAAATCGAAATTGTCGAAGCCTCCCACCCGGTCCCCGATGCCGCCGGGCAAAAGGCAGCCCAGCGTATTCTTGATATCGTCAAATCCGCTGGTCCCGATGATCTGGTGGTCTGCATGATTTCCGGCGGCGGATCGGCCCTGCTGGCCCTGCCCGGTCCGGGCCTGACACTCGAAGACAAACAGGCGATCAGCAAGGCATTGCTCCATAGCGGTGCAACCATTTCCGAAATGAACTGTGTGCGCAAACACCTGTCCGCGATCAAGGGCGGCAGGCTGGCCGCCGCCTGTGCCCCCGCGCGCATGGTGACCTATCTGGTCTCCGATGTGCCGGGCGACGATCCGGCAATCATCGCATCCGGTCCCACGGTTGCCGATCCGACAACCGGGCAGGACGCGCTTGATATCATCCGCCGTTACCGGATCGAAATCCCGCTTGCCGCGACCGAACTTTTGAATAACGACATCCATGAAACCGTCAAACCGGGCGACAAATGCTTTGACGGGCATGAAACCGTCATGCTGTCACGCCCGCAGGATAGTCTGGAGGCCGCAGCAAAGGTCGCCCGCGACCTTGGCATCAATCCGGTCATTCTGGGGGACGCCATCGAAGGCGAAGCCCGCGAGGTCGCCATCGTCCATGCCGGTATCGCCCATCAGGTCGCCAATCACGGCCAACCGGCCGCCAGACCCTGTGTGCTGCTATCGGGGGGCGAAACAACCGTCACGGTCCGCGCCAAGGGGGGCCGTGGTGGCCGCAACAGCGAATTTCTGCTCTCCCTCCTGATCCAGTTCCGCGATCACGAAGGGTTCAGCGCGCTTGCGATTGATACCGACGGCATTGACGGCAGCGAAGATAACGCCGGTGCCATCATCGACCCGACAAGCTGGCAAAAGGCGATATCGGCCGGGATCGACCTTCGGGAATATCTGGCCAACAACGACGCCTATAGCGCATTCGCCAAAATCGACGATCTCCTGATCACCGGCCCGACGCTGACCAACGTAAACGACTTCCGCGCCATTCTGATCGAATAAACAGGGTCAGGATTTCGGCATCCACGGGCGGATCCACTCCAGCCCGGCATCGGTATTGCCGTGCGGCCTGTATTCGCAGCCGATCCAGCCGTCATAACCGACCCGGTCGAGCATATAGAACAGGAACGGATAATTAAGCTCGCCGCTATCGGGTTCATGCCGTCCCGGCACACCGGCAATCTGGATATGGGCGGTTTTGTCCAGATGCCTGTCCAGACGGGCCGCAATATTCCCGCCAACAATCTGCGCATGGTAAATATCGAATTGCAGCGCCAGATTGGGATGCTCAAGCTGATCAAGGATCACGGCGGCCTGTTCGACGGAATTAAGCAGATAACCCGGCATATCAATCGGATTGATCGGCTCGATCAGGATTTTGACACCGGCCTGTTCGGCCAGATCGGCGGCATAAAGCAGATTGTCGCAATAAAGCCGCGCCAGTTCCCCGGCATCCTCGCCCTTGCCCATCACACCCGCCATGCAATGCACCATCTGGCATCCGGTCGCGGCCGCGTAATCAAGCGCCCTGACCACGGAATCGCGAAACGCATCCTCGCGCCCCGGTCGGCAGGCAAGCCCGCGTTCGCCCTTTTCCCAATCGCCGGTCGGCATATTGAACAAAACCTGTTCAAGCCCGTTGTCACTCAGCAGCGATTTGACACTTGCCATCGGCATGTCATAGGCGCCGACATATTCGACCCCGCCAAACCCGGCCGCTGCCGCCGCCGCGAAACGTTTTTCAAATGGCAGATCGGCAAACAGGAATGACAGATTGGCGCTGAAACGGGGCATTGGACACCTGATCGGAGCATGGGTTCGGGCCGTCATGGTTTCGCATCACCGCCGCCGCGTCAATGCCAAAGCAGGACGGCATTCCGGACACCTTCATCACACGGCACCATCTTTGACGATTTCGTCCGCAAGCCACGCACCGAATGCCTCGATTTCCTTGATATTGGCACTCTTGCCGGTATGGATCAGATGATAATGATGCCCTTCCATCACCGGGCCAAATGGCTGCACCAGAAGCCCTGCGGCGATTTCCGAACGCACCATTTCCGAACTGGCCAGAACAACGCCCTGGCCTGCGATGGCCGCC
>CAMPHD010000370.1 GCA_946885765.1 uncultured Thalassospira sp. | reverse complement strand
TGTCTGCCCTTTGAACCGGAAAAATCATCAGGGAAATCAGGATATCGGGCGCAACCGAAGCTGCGCCCGACCGAATTGAAACGCCTTATGCGGCGATGAATACGTTCCACTTGCGGACCATGTGCTTGTTCTCGTCCATGACAGAGTTCCAGCACGCAACCGATCCCATGCGTTCTTCGTAAGAACCGCCATCGCGAACCGCACCGGCCTTCTCCATAACCTTGCCATCCGGGCTAAGGATATCGCCCTGGGCTTCCTTGCCTTCCATCCAGAAGCCCCATTCGTCTTCGGACATGAATTTCTGCGCCGTTGCCGGGGCTGCGCTGTAATAACCCTGACGGTTAAGATACGCCCCGACCCAGCCCGACAGGTACCAGTCGATATATTCATACGCCGCCTCAAGTTCGAGGCCGGTAAGGTGCTTGGCCAAACCAATGCCGCCACCCCATGCACGATACCCTTCCTTAAGCGGCTGGTATTTGCATGCGATGCCTTTGGAACGAACGGCGGCAACGGCTGGCGACCACATCGACTGGATCACGACTTCGCCCGATGCCATCAGGTTGACCGACTCATCGAAGCTCTTCCAGAAGGCGCGGAACTGACCGGCTTTCTTGGCATCGATCATGACTGCAATCGTCTTGTCGATTTCTTCCTGGGTCATGTTGCCCTTGTCACCATAGGTAACTTCGCCCATGGCTTCGCAAACCATGGCCGCATCCATGATCCCGATGGACGGAATGTTCAGGATCGACGCCTTGCCCTTGAAGGCCGGATCAAGAAGATCGGCCCAGCTATTGATCGGACGTTCGATCAGGTCCGGGCGAATGCCCAGCGTATCCGCATTGTAAATCGTCGGGACAAGGGTCATCCACTGGGTCGGCGCAGATGCAAATTCGACACTGTCGGCACCTTCAACGAAACCAACCGTGTGCGGGGCCGTGCCCTGCGCAATCTCGGAATCCGGGGTCAGTTTGCCGTCGATGAACAGCTTGGAAATATACTGATAGTTTTTAAGCTTGGTGGTATCCATCGGCTGCATGGTGCCCGCCGGGAAGACCTTTTTACAGATCCAGTATTCGATATCGGCAATATCAAATGATTTCGGCTGGGTTACCGCACGCTGCGCAACCGCATCGGAATCAAGGGCGGTCATCTGAAGCGTGAAGCCAAGGTCTTCCTTAACCTTGTCGGCAACCGCATTGATGTTTGAAACACCCGTACCGAACTGGCGCAATGTCACATCCTTGATGTTCTGCGCCCAGATGGTCGGGAAACCGGTGATCGCACCTGAACCAATCGCGACACCGGCAGTCGCAGCCGCACCTTTAACAAAACCGCGGCGGGTGACTTCCTTGGTCGAAAGCAGGTTTTTCGTCGTTTTGGATTTGTCGGTCGTCATGTGAAGCTCCTGATAAATGATGTTTTTTAGGCCAGAACATGCGCGTGTTCGGGTTTCCAGTAGGCGATGAACTTTTCCTTCCGGCGCACGGGCGCCTGCCGAAATTCGCTTTCGGTCTTCATCAGGGTGATTTCCTTGCCGTCATTGGTCGTCGCCACAATCCGCACCCAAAGGCCGAGATACTCGACCGTTGTGATTTCGACGGGAATCTGACCATTTTCGGCATCACCGGGCGCTGTTTCACCCAGTCCGATCAGGTCGGTACGAATTGTGAATTCAAGATCCTCGCCCGTGGCACCATCGCCATATCCGGGCAGGAAGAAACTATCGGGACCACGCGTCAGAAGCGTACCCGCCGGGCTGCTTTCCGAAACCGTTCCCTTGAAAATGTTCTGACCGCCCATGAAATTGGCGATGAAGCGCGAACGCGGCTTGTTGAATATTTCCTCAGGCGTGCCTTTCTGGCGAATGACACCGTCTTCCATGACAACCACCATGTCCGAAAGCGCAAGCGCCTCGTCCTGGGCGTGGGTGACATGGACAAATGTGATGCCAAGCTCCTGCTGAAGGCGGCGCAATTCATCGCGCATCCGCGCCCGCAGGAACGGATCAAGGGCTGAAAGCGGCTCGTCAAGCAACAGGACCGAGGGCTGCGTGATCAAGGCACGCGCAAGCGCGATACGCTGCTGCTGCCCACCCGAAAGCTGATCGGGCTTGCGATCCGCAAACTTTTCCATATGGACGCGGGCCAGCATTTCCTTGGCCCGTTCGCTGCGCTCTGCTGTTGAAATGCCCTGCATCCGCAGACCGAATGCGACATTTTCAATGCAGGTCATATGCGGGAACAACGCATAATTCTGGAACATCATGGCCGTGCCGCGCTTGACCGGCGGAAGCTCGGTCACATTGCGATCCCCGATCAGAAGATCACCTTCGCTGATCACCTCATGCCCGGCGATCATGCGCAATGTCGTGGTTTTGCCGCAGCCGGATGGACCAATCAGGCAGCAATAGGCCCCTGCCGGTATTTTGAGGTCGATCGATTTGACTGCGATGGTACTGCCGTAATGCTTACTGACAGCGATCAACTCAATGGCCCCGTTACCCTTCATGCGCCCATCCGTTACTGCATGCAAAATTGTTAACAATCCATATTTTTGATTGTAGGCAAATTGCATGCCACTTTCAGGATCGGCAGTTTTGCAGAACGTTCAGCCGAAACCATAGGGCGATGAAATCAACAAATGCCCGTTTCATGCGCAACTTGTGCGCAATTTTTGCACAGCAGCATTCTTTTGATTAAACCACAGGCAAAGCCGTTGCGACTCATCCAAAACGGTTGTCGCATTTTTTTGTTTTGCAGATCGTCAACAATTTTGTAGAAAAGAACTGACCCCTCGAATGAACAACCGGAAAGATGTGCCGCGATGGCCAACCCCGCACAGCCCACCCCCTATAAAGGCAGCGGTAAACTTCGCCCAGAAGAATTGATCTATCAGGAAATGCTGGGTGCCATTCTTGACCGGCGGCTGGAACCGGGCATGAAGCTGATCGAAGAAGATCTTGCCAAAACATTCTCGGTCAGCCGTGCCCGCATCCGGGCCACCTTCTTACAGCTCGCCCATGACAAGCTGATCAATCTAGTCCCCAATCGCGGGGCCTTCATCGCCGAACCCACCATTGACGAGGCGATAGAGGTCTTTTCGGCGCGTCGCATGATCGAGGACGGCGTGGTCCGCAAAATCGCCGCCAAGATGACACCGGATCGCGCAAACCAGATCCGCGAGCATCTGGAACGCGAACATCAGGCCCACCACGCAGGCGACCACCGCGCCGCCATCATTCTTTCCGGAGAATTCCACCTGTTGCTGGCCCGTCTTGCCGGCAACCTGGTGATCGAGGAATTCCTGGAACGCCTGATCCTGCGCAGTTCACTGATCATTGCGATGTATGAAAGCCCGCAACCGGTCGATTGCTCTCACTCGGAACATGAAACGCTTTTGAACGCCCTTCTGGGTGGCGATCCGGATGCGGCGGCGGCTGAAATGGCCAAACATCTTGATGCCATTCGCGACCGGTTGCAGCTTCAACGCCCCAAGCCGGCCAAAACCGATTTCGCCAGCATCTTTGGCCGAAATCCCAAATCGGTCGCCAGCTAATCCGGCATTATCAGCCGGGATTTCCCAACGTCGGCTAATCGTCATCGGTCGTTATGACGCCGCGCATCGCGCAATTCCCTTTTTGGCAGACCGGTAATCT
>CAMPHD010000369.1 GCA_946885765.1 uncultured Thalassospira sp. | reverse complement strand
CCGGTATCCCCTATCTGGATGTCACGGCCGAGCAGACCTGTGCGCTGAATAGTTTTAAGAATTACGATGCACAGGCAAAGGCCGCCGGGATTGTGGTAGTGCCTGCGATGGCGTTCTTTGGCGGGCTTGCCGATCTGCTGGTGACGGCGGCTTTGGGCGGCGAGAATGAGGCCGATGAGATTGAAATTGCCGTCGGACTTGATTCCTGGCACCCGACAGAGGGCACGCGCAAAACCGGGACGCGCAACAGCTTTAAACGGCTGATCGTTCGGGGCGGCGAACTGGTGCCGGTGCCCGATGAACCGTTTGGCAAAGACTGGGATTACAATCCGGGGCCGTTTGGCAAACAGGCCGTGACCTGCATGGCGTTGAGCGAGATCATTCTGATTTCGCGCCATGTAGGGGTGAAGGCGATGACGAGTTTCATGAATCTGACACCACTTGCCGATTTGCGCAATCCCGACACCCCGCCGCCGGTCGGTGCCGCGGATGATGGCAAATCCGGCCAGCAGTTCATCATTGACGTTCGGCTGCGCCGTGATGGCCGGGATTATCGGGCGACGGCCAGCGGACAGGATATTTATGCGGTCAGTGCGCCGCTTGTGGTTCAGGCCTGCCTTGAAATTCTGAACGGGACCGGGGCGAGGGAGAGTGGTGTGGTTGCGCCAGGCGAGATATTCGATGCCAAGTCGTTTCTGGCGAAATTGTCGCCTGAGATCAATGTGCGGATTGGATAATATATCTGTCGCAAAACGGATATTGACCGCCAGACAGTTACGTATATCAATATTCTGATGTAACTTTTTTTCGGGGAAATTCAACGCGCAATAGCGTTGGTCGCGTTGCGATTGCGGGGGTATCGAATGCTTAAACCGGTTTTTGCCATCCTGTCGGTGGCGGGGGTTCTTGCGCTGGGCGGGTGTGAGACGACAGTGAATGACGCGTATCAGAGCCTGTCATCGGAAGTCATCCTGCGGGGGAGTAACCCCTATATCGAGGCCCCGGTCCTGAAAGACCTTGAGGACAGGATCAGGACCATTGCGCTGGCGCCAAATCTGGACGGAGAATTTTACAGCACGACATTCAATCCGCGAAATGATGCGATCCTTGCCAATTTTGACGAGATGTTCAGCAAGGACGTCATGATGGAGAATATCGCCCTTGCGCGCGCGGGGTTCGATGCGGCGGCCGAAACGCGTTATCCGGTGACTGGAACGCAAACCGGCTGCGTGATTACCGATCACAGCGGTTACTTTGTGAATGGCGAGGGGGAACCCAACCGGTTTGACTGGGAATTTGTCAAAGGCGATTGCGCGGACGGGATTGCGCATGGGGTGGGTGAAGCCAGGGCATCCGGGTCGGAGGCGCGGTTTATCGGGCATTTTGATCAGGGGGTGATGCTTGAAGGCGTGTTCACCATGGTTCAGAAAGACGGTGACCGGGTGGTCCAGATTGGCGGAGTTCCGGCGCAAAACCGTATTGCGCGGTTGCTGAACACGGAATTCCGGGCAAACGGTTTTCAGTGGCACCGCTATGGCGATTTTGACAATGACGGAAAATTCAGCGGTTTCGGGGCAAATATCTGGAATTACACCAATTTGATGCTGGTGAAGGCAGCCGGCCATTTCGCGGACGGCAAGCTGAACGGATTTGCCGCCCAGCAGGACAAGCGGAAGGTTGGCGAGGCAGAGGTATGGGCGGTCTGGATCGGGACCTATGCTGACGATAAAATGGACGGCGTGGGAGCATGGACCAACGGGCTTTCGGATCTGGCTGTCGGGGAATGGAAAGTCGGCAAGCAGAACGGCGTCGCCTTTGGGCAATATGCGTCCTATCTTGATAGCTATCACGAATTCTATGCTGGCCGGTATGTCGATGGCAAAAGGCATGGCCCGTTCAAGGTGCTGGGCCAGAATGCCTTTGTCGATGACGGTTATACGGTCGAAAACTATAACCATGGCGAGTTTGTTGATGATTCAGACGGTGGTCTTGATTTCGGGCAGGTCTTTGCCCTTGCCGCCGGGACGGCGGTGATCGGATCATCAAACATTTCCGATATGTCCAAGGTCGAGATCGGCGGGGCCTTTGCCGCCGATATTCTGGGTGGCGGCAATAGTGGCAATCTGCAAAGCCTGCAGCAGAATTATCAGTTGCAGCAGCAAAACGGCCAGACGGGCGGTGTTGCACAGGTGGCAGCAGGGACCGGCATGCAGGCGGGCGGGGGGCTTAAGACCTATAAGGCGACCATTACCTGCGAGCAAACCGGCGTCACATCGCAGATTGATGTGCCCTATCGCACCGACCAGTGCCGGATCGCGGCGGTTGATTTTGCCACGACCTATTCCTGTAACAAGCTTGATCAGGAACGGGTGACACGCAATTGCCAGTCGGCATGTGGTCATCCGCAGTGCCTTGAGCAGTAAGGCAAGGCCGGGGATTCAGGTTTGACGAGGTAGGCGGCCAGATGTCGCCCGGTTGGATGGGTGTGTGTGGCACGAAAGACTGGATTCCCGCGTTCGCGGGAATGACGGTTTTTTTGGGGATGGGCTTTCCATCCTTTCGTCACTCCCGCGTAGGCGGGAGTCCATGGGGCGGCGGGCGCGGTGATTGGTTTTGCTGTCCGGTGATTTGCCATTTGGCATAAAAATGCTATATTGATGCCAAATGGAGGTGCGATATGGAATTCGCGATTGTGGAGCCCACCGGGGCGCGGCCGGATCGGGCGGTTATTACCGAGGATGAGGCGGCGGCGCTGGCGCGCGCCACGGTCAATCTGTTTGGTGTCTGGGATCTGAGCGATCAGGAAGCGCGGGTTTTGCTGGGCGATATGCCCGCGCGCACATGGGCGCGGTGGAAGAAGAAGGATATCGGGCGGATTGATCGTGATTTGCGTACACGCATGGCGATGCTGATCGGGATTCACAAAGGGTTGCGATATCTGTTTCGCGAACCGGCGCGCGGTTATGCATGGATCCGCAAGCCCAATGCGGCGTTTGGCGGGCAAAGTGCGCTTGAGATCATGTTGCGCGGCGAGATCATGGATATCGCCGATATCCGAAGTTACCTTGATGCGGAGCGTGGTGGCTGGTGAGCAGGAGCAGGCATGTTGCGTGGCCGCAATGCGTGCGGATCATCCGGTCGATCTATCCGCCGATTGACCTGTTTGAAGACATTGCCGATCCCGCCGATTGGGAGGCGCTGGCATCGGCGGAAGCCAAGATGAACCCGCGCATCCGCGACAGCATCGGCAATCTGGCCAAGGTGCCGGTCGAGCGCCGGGTATCGGGGCCGGGGGCGAGTTATGTGATGGCGCCGTTTGTCCATTGCTCGTCCTATCGCCCCGGCCGGTTTTCGGATGGTACATACGGGCTTTATTATGCGGGGGATCGCCGGTCTGTGGCGATTGCCGAAACCGTGCATCATCATGCGCGCATGATGCGGGCGACCGATGAGGAACCGGGCTGGACATCGCAGTTTCGCGAGCTGGTTGGGCGGATCGATCATGTGTTTGATGACGTGAGTGATCGGGCGGATTTGCTGGACCCCGATGATTATTCGGCATCGCAGAAATTCGGGGCGGAGCGGCGCGCGGCGGGATCGGACGGGATTTACTGGCCCAGTGTGCGGTTTGACGGCGGGCAGTGCATTGCGGTGTTCTGGCCCGATGTGGTGCCGGTCCCGGTGCAGGGC
>CAMPHD010000368.1 GCA_946885765.1 uncultured Thalassospira sp. | reverse complement strand
GGTCAATGATCAGGGCGATTTCGTCAAAGCCCATGCCAAAGACGTCATGCAGCAGAAAGGCCGCCCGTTCCAACGGTGAAAGCCGTTCAAGTGCCATCATCAAAGGCAGGGTGATGTTATCGTCAATCCGGGTTTCATCAGGTTCGAATACCGGTTCAGGCAGCCACGGTCCGATATAGGTTTCGCGTTGCCGTCGGGCGGATTTCAGAAGATTAAGGCAAAGACGGGTGACGATGGTGCGCAGGAAGGCGGCGGGTTCGCGGATGTCGGTAGGATTGACGCCAAGCCAGCGCAGATAGGCTTCCTGTACGATATCCTCGGCATCGGCGACCGATCCCAGCATGCGATAGGCCAGCCGGGTGAGATCGGGACGTAAATCGGTGAAAACGGGATCGGTCGGGCGTTCTGTCATGGATACCAGCCAGAGTGTCGATGGCGTTTTAGGCGCAATGGACCTGATCGACGTGATACAGGCCGGGCGAAACCGATTGGGCGATGGCGGCAAACTGTTTCAGGCTTGCCTGTGTTTCGGGTTTCTGCATGAAGGCCTCGAAATCCTTTTTTGAGGCCCACTGTGCGTAATTTACCACCTTTTTGCCATCCAGACTGCTGTGAATGGAGACCGAGACAAAGCCCGGTTCATGCCGGATCGTGCTTTCGGTGATTTCTGATAGCAGGCGGGCAAGGTCGTGCTGCTTTTCCGGGGCGACGTCATAGATATTGACAAGGGTAAGATATGAAGCGGTCGGGTCAATGCCCGCGATTGCGTTTTTGGTCATTCGTTCCTCCTGTAACCGGGTTCTGAAAGAATGACAAAATACGATGCCCGAACGTGACATCCGTCGCAGATTTTTGTGGCCGGGTTACCCCGGTTACTTTGCAATCATGAGTGCGCGATGGTTGCTTTCGGCGCGAAGTGTCGCCAGATATTCCTGACTGACGTCATGGACTGACATGATGTGGGCATATAGCAGTTCTTCGGCGGCCTTGTGATCGCCGCGCAGGATGGCATCGACGATGCCCTGATGTTCCTCGTGCGAGGAGGCAAGGCGCGGCAGGCTGTTGAACTGCACCCGGCGGAAGGGGGCAACGCGCCGACGCACCGCCTGGGTGACTTCGACCAGCACGTCATTATGGGTGCCGGCATAGATCGCGTTGTGAAATTCGCGGTTCTGGCTTTCATAAGCTGGGCTGTCACCTGCGCGCATCGCATGGGCCAGTTCGTGATGGAGTTCTTCGAGTGCGTGGCGCTCACCACTTGTCATGCGTTTGGCGGCAAGCCGCCCGCAGGTGCCTTCGAGTTCGGCCATGCTTTCAAACATCGCAGTCAGCCGTTCCGGCGTTGCCAGCGAAACATAAACCCCGCGATTGGGGATTTTTTCGGCAAGTTCGGTCGCGGTCAGCAATTGCAGGGCTTCGCGGACCGGGGTGCGTGACACACCAAAACGTTTTGCAAGCTGGGTTTCTTCGAGCCGGGCACCGGGAACAAGCACGCCGGTAACAATATCGTCTTCGAGGGACTGGCAGAGTTTTTGCGCAATGCCGACCGGTTCGGGCGAAGGTTGCGGGGCTTGCTGCAGATGGATCATGTGCCGTTTCGACCCTTTGATCTTGTTGTCGATTGATGTTCCGGGGCTCTTTCGGGGCACCCTATACAACCGATGTATACATGATATTTCCCGCAAAATCCAAGCGCAACTGTCGTGTGCGGGATTCATCCCCGGCGATCACATGCAATATGTTTAATTAATATGCATATATGCAATGCAGCAATTTAATATGATTAATAAATAGACAGTAATATCGAATATGTTGAGGCCGTAAATCAGTTAAGTTATTGAAATATAACAAATGGCACGTCGGTTGCAGGTTGTATACACAATGCGGGCCAAGATCCGTTCGATGATATTATCCGCGTATTGCGTTTTCTCTATCAGGGAGACACCGATGACCAACCTTAAAAGACGCGACTTTCTGACGAAGTCGGCATTCGGCACGGCAGCCGCCGGGGCGGCTGTTTTTGCCACGCCGCATATCGCGCGTGCCCAGGAGAGCTTTAACTGGAAAATGACCAATGCCTATGGTCCGGGTTCACCGTTTTACGTGACCGGCCCGGGCAGCCCCGAGGATTTCTGCAAACGTGTTACGGAAATGTCGAGCGGGCGTCTGAACATCCAGCATTTTGCCGCGGGTGAACTGATCCCGGCACTTGAGGGCTTTGATGCCGTTCAGGCCGGTACGGTCGAGATGAATGCCGCCAATGCCTATTTCTGGGCGGGCAAGATTTTTGCCGCACAATATTTCACTACCGTTCCGTTTGGCCTGAACTTCCAGGGTGTCAATGCGTGGCTGTATCATGGCGGTGGGCTTGAGCTTTGGCATGAGCTGTATCAGCCCTATGGCCTGATTGCGTTCCCGATGGGCAATACCGGCGTTCAGATGACCGGCTGGTTCCGCGAGCCGATTGAAAGCCTTGATGATTTCAATGGCCTGAAAATGCGTATTCCGGGCCTTGCCGGCAAGGTCTATCAGCAGATCGGGGTCGAGGTGAAACTGCTTCCGGGTGGCGAGATTTTCCCGGCCCTTGAACGTGGCGTGATTGATGCCGCCGAGTTCGTCGGCCCGTATCAGGACCGTCGTCTTGGCCTTCAGAAGGCCGCGAAATATTACTACACCACCGGCTGGCATGAGCCATCCAACGTGACCGAGCTTCTGATCAATCAGAAAGCATGGGAAAGCCTTCCGGCCGATCTTCAGGCGATTGTCAAAAATGCCGCACAGGCGTGCAACCTTGACAGTCATTCCTGGTGTGAAGCCAACAATGCCGCGGCCCTTCGTGATCTGGTCGAGAATGAGGGCGTTATCGCCCAGACCCTGCCCGATGATGTGGTTAACAAGCTTAAAGGTATCACCAAAGACACGCTGGAAGCAGAAGCCGCCAAGGACCCACTGACCAAAAAGGTCCATGATGCATTCATGGCGTTCCGCGATACGCACCGCGAATGGGCGGCGGTGAGTGAAAAGCCCTATCACGGTATCATTTCATCCAAAGACGGGATGAGCTGATATGAATTCGACCCGTACTGAATCGCTGGCAGAACCGCTTCCCGACCGTGTGTTGGGATATATCGTTGATTTTGCCGGATGGGCGGCCGCGTTAAGCGGTCTTGCGCTTGTTCTGGTGGTCGGCGGCAATGTGCTGCTGCGCTATGTGTTCAATACCGGCAGTGTTGCCATGCAGGAACTTGAATGGCATCTGGTATCGCCGATTGCCCTTTTGGGGATGGCATATGGCATGCGGCATGGCGGCCATGTACGGGTCGATTTTCTTTATGACCGGCTAAGTGACCGGGCACGCGCGATGATTGATCTGTTTTCGGCGGTGCTGATGGTCATTCTTGGTGCGGCGATCATCTGGTTTGCCATTCCCTATGTGAACCAGTCGATCATGATGGGCGAAGGATCACCCGATCCGGGGGGATTACCGTATCGCTTCCTGCTTAAGGCGTTTATCCCGGTCGGGTTCGGGTTGCTTTTCGTGCAGGCAATTGCGCAGGCCCTGATCAATTTCCGGCAGGTGACCGGAGCGGTCCAAACCGCGGAAGATGCCGGATACGCCACCCATAAAACCGCCACCGAAGTGCCTGGGGAATAATCGAACATGACTGGTAATGAATGGCTGACCATTGGCA
>CAMPHD010000367.1 GCA_946885765.1 uncultured Thalassospira sp. | reverse complement strand
ATGCAGCACACTTATGATGCGGATTGTCACCCTGCCCCAGCCGGTGATTGCACGTGTTCACGCTGTGGCCACGGCGGCCGGGTGCCAACTGGTCGCAAGCTGCGATCTTGCCGTTGCCGGAACATTTGCCAAATTCGCCACACCGGGCGTCAATATCGGACTGTTTTGTTCGACCCCGATGGTAGCACTCAGCCGCAACGTATCGCGCAAACACGCGATGCGTATGTTATTGACCGGCGACCCGATTGATGCACAAACCGCCTGGCAGATGGGGCTGATTTCCGATGTTGTCGAAGATGACGATCTGATCACCGCCACCGATGATCTTGCCAAACGGATCGCATCGCGTTCGGGCATGACCGTCAAACTGGGCAAGGAAGCATTCTATCGCCAGCTCGAAATGCCGCTGTCCGATGCCTATGATTACGCATCCGGGGTGATGACCGAAAACATGCAAAAGCATGACGCCCGCGAAGGCATCGGGGCCTTTGTCGAAAAACGCCATCCGGAATGGCGCCACGAATGATTGCCTTGCCACCTGTGATTTTGCCCTCGACTTCGCAATCGGGATCAGGATTTATGATTGGATGGAAATCGCCCGAAGGAGGGTAAGGATGAACCTTGAAATCTGGCTGGCCTTCGTCCTGGCCTGCACAATCGTTCTGGCCATTCCCGGCCCGACCATCATGCTTGTGGTAAGCTACGCCCTTGGCAAGGGACGCCAGACCGCCTGGGCAACAGTTCCCGGTGTCGCACTTGGTGATCTGACGGCGATGACGATATCGCTGGCCGGTGCCGGTGCGTTGCTTGCAACATCGGCAAATGCCTTTACCGTTCTGAAACTGTGTGGGGCAGGTTATCTGATTTATCTTGGCATCAAGATGCTGCGTGATAAACCCGGTACGCTTGAAGACAATCCCGATGCCAAACGAAACCGGCCGTCCCGCATGTTCCTGCAGGCCTATATCGTGACGGCCCTCAATCCTAAGGGCATCGTGTTCTTTATCGCGTTTGTGCCGCAATTCGTGAATGCGTCAATGCCGGTCGTTCCGCAATTCGTCATCATGACCGCGACCTTCGTCTCGCTGGCGGCGGTCAACGTTGCGATCTGGGCGATCATGGCCGGTGCCCTGCGCGAAAAGTTCCGCAAACCAGCCGCCATGCGCCGCCTGACGCATGCCGGCGGTGCCGTCATGATTGGCGCCGGTCTTCTGACCGCCCTTACCCGCCGCGCGAGCGCTGCGGCCTGACAAACAGGGATGATGCGATCTGGCCGAACCATACACGGCCAATCGCATCACGCCCGAACAGGCTGATGAACGCCACGAACAATCCGCTCAGCAACACATTCCACGCCGGTCGCAATGGCCACATGAATTCAAGATTGGCGGCAAAAACAGCCGATGGCGGTACACCGGTCGCCAATCCGTACCACGCATATTCGATCCCCGCAGTTGCCAGCCCCGCCAGAACCGCAATTGATACCAAAACAAGCGGCGATCGCAGCGACCAGTCCCGGGCATGCGCCACACGATACAGCATCAGGGCAACAAAGAATCCCGACATCAAGGTCGCTTCGCTGACATCGATTTTCGACTGCATGAAGAAATGCAACGCGGCCAGAACACCAATGCCATAACTGATTTTATGCAACCGGCTCCAGTTCTTGCCCAGTCTGCGCATGGCAGATTTGGTCGAAGTTACCCCAAGAATGACAAGCCCCGTCAGCGCAACAAAGCCGATGGTCAGATAAATCCGCACCAGAATTTCATTGGCCACGCGCAGCACATCCCATGATTGGCTGAGCATATATAACAACAGATGGGTTAAGGCATATCCCAACGCCGCCAAACCGACCTGACGCCGGATCTGGACAAGCTTGCTGGCACGTGTAATCCGGCGAAGCGGCGTGATCAGAAGTGATATCAGCAACATCCTGATCGCCCAATCCCCGCTTTCAAGGATCGCTTCCTTGACCGGAATGGTCGCCCCGCCTTCGGCAATCACCGGCCAAAGAATGAAACAGCCCGGCACAAGCAGCAGCACAAACACGGTCAGCTTAAAAGCCGAAAATCTGCCGGACGGATCACGCCATGGAAACATGCGGGGTACCTTTGGTGTTTTGGGCAAGGGGCAACATATCCCCTACTCAACCCTGTTTCGTTTAATCCGTCAGTTAAATTTGCCATCAACTTTCTGCGAGCATGCCGGCATCGCACAATCCCGTTGCCAGAAGATTGCGGCAGCAAATCAAAACCTTATGTATCATACAGACATAACGATGCCGTATCGCAAACCAAAGGCAGATGACATGAGCGATTTTAAAAATCCCGACGACAATGCCACGCAGGCATTGCTTGAACGTACCAGAACCATTGCACTGGTCGGTGCCAGCCCGAAACCCGAACGCCCGTCAAATGGCGTGATGAAATTCCTGCTGTCGCGCGGCTATCACGTCATTCCCGTCAATCCCGGTCAGGCGGGCCGCGAAATTCACGGCCAAAAGGTCTTTGCAACCCTTGCCGATATCAATGAGCCGGTCGATATGGTCGATATCTTCCGCAATAGCGAGGATGCCGGTGGTGTGATCGACGAGGCAATTGCCATTGGTGCCAGATCGGTCTGGATGCAGCTTGGCGTGATCAATATCAATGCCGCAACCCGCGCACAGGATGCCGGGCTGGATGTTGTGGTGAACCGTTGCCCGGCAATTGAAATACCGCGCCTGTTTGCACCTGACTGGAAAGTCGCCTGACTCTAGGGATTTTAAACAGCACCAAAAGCAAAAGGCACTGCGACGCACAGTGCCTTTTGGTCTCCGCAGGCTGGAACTCAGCCGCGGGCACACATGCTCATAAGATCGGGAACCAGCCCCTGATTGCCCATAAAGACAGGTTGCACGGCACTGGTCACCGTATAGGTGGTGGTTGCTTCATCCACCAGCGGATCGTAAAGACCGGCCGTTTCCATCACCAGTGACATAACGCCGTCGGACTTGATCCGAAGTGCGGCAAATCCATTGGCATATTCTGTACGAGCGCATTCTTTGCCAAGGATCTGGTCAAACTGCGCGACAAGGGCATAACGCGGATTTTCAATCAGATGATCGCGCTTCGCGACCGCACCGGCAATCAGCCCCGGACGCGGGACATATTTGCCGAACCGGACCTGCGACTGAACAATATACCCATCCGGGAAATAAACCGCGACATCTTCGGCAAGAAGAATGCGATCACCAATAACCTGACCGGAACGCAATAGCGCCTTGATCCGTTTACCGGGAATCTCCCCGGAAAATGCATTAAAGCTAAGATATTTTCCGTCACCGCGTTCGGCAGCATAAAGCTTCTCGAATGGAACCGGTGGCGTTTTATCTGCTGCCTGACCTGGCCCGGCGAAACTTCCTGCAATTACCAGAACGGCCATCGCGCAGATACCGGCACCGCGCAATGAACGGCACAAATTTCTGATCATTTTCCCCCGTCTCTCCCTTTCGCGGCTGGGATGTCCCGCAGACATTAGGTGTATTACGTCCAATTTCAACCGTTATTCACATGCCCGACTGTGTATTGGATCGAGTTTCCATAAAAAACAACGGGGTGGCATAATGCCACCCCGTTGCCAAAGATTTGGTAAATGACCGCGAATTAGTCGATCGAGATGGTCACACGACGGTTACGCGGCTCGCGAACAC
>CAMPHD010000366.1 GCA_946885765.1 uncultured Thalassospira sp. | reverse complement strand
CGTCGCGACCCTGGATGTCATAGGTGATGGCATCGGTCAGGTAGGGCTTATTGGTGCGTTTGGGTTCGGTGTAATATTCATTGACCTCCGGGTTGTCGAGCCCGGTCAGGTGATAGGGGGTAATGCCGCCACCGAAGTTATAATAATAGGTGACGTATTTTCCGGTGCCATCGCCAAACGGCTCGCCCTCGTCCTTGTAATCGGCGTCCTTGCCGTCAAGAGCATCGGGTTCAAAGCCGGACCATGCCCCGGCAAGCGACGGGTTGTCGATGAGCGTGCGGTTGAGGATTTCGTTATAGGCTTTGCGATCCGCCCCTGCCTGTTCGCGAAGGGCCCGAAATGCACCGGCAAGGTTTTTGGCAACCAGCATGCCGCCATTGAGCACGCGGCTGGCCTGTTCGGCGTGGAACTGGCCAACAGAACGGGCTTCGCCCACGGTCAGTTCTTCGGTGGTTTTACTGGTTTGAACCGTTTGCAGGAAAATGCCGACGATCAGGCAGAAGGCGATGGCAAATGCGCTTACGCAGGTCAGCTTGGCGCCTAGAGACAGGTTGGAAAATCGCATTTAAAGGTCCCCTCAGATAACCCTATACCTCTGAAGTAATCCTGGTGGTCCGTCCCTGTGCTGCCTTATTCAACGACTTGGCAGCTTTTGATAGAGAATAGTACCACGCATCCTATACTTTCGGTAAGTGGGTATTATCTATTTTGATGGTTTTTAAATGCACGATTGTTTTATGAAATTTTCGTGTGCCGACGGGCGTGATCGAAAACCCGCTCGGCAGGGAGGGGGCGACTGAACAGAAAGCCCTGTAATTCCATGCAACCCTGTGCCTGCAAAAAATCACGTTGTTCGACGGTTTCTACCCCTTCGGCAGTGACTTTCAGGTCCAGTGACCGGGCCATAGCCACGATGGCTTCGGCAAGTGCTGTATCATCGGCATTTTGCGGGATTCCCTTGATGAAGGCACGATCAATTTTGATGCGCCTGATTGGCAGACTTTTGATCGACCGCAAACAGGAATAACCGGTGCCGAAATCGTCAATAGCCAAAGATACACCGACGGCCCGTAGTTCATGTAGTGTGTCGATCATGATTTCTTCATCCTGTATCATGCTTTCCGTGATTTCGAGCTCAAGCCATTTGGGCGCAAGACCGTTAGATATCAGGATATTTTGAACCATTTCGGCAAAGCCCGGACTGCGCATTTGTCGGACCGAGACATTTACCGCGACCCGGATCGGCGGATGGCCTTCATTCTGCCAGCGTGTTGCCTGGGCGCAGGCTTCGTTCAACACCCACTCGCCGATTTCCACAATCAACCCGCTTTGTTCGGCGACGGGGATGATTTCAGACGGACCAACCAGACCGTTTTGCGGATGGTTCCAGCGGATCAAGGCTTCCACCCCGGTCATGCTGCCGGTGTTGGCATTGATTTGCGGCTGATAATACAAAACCAGCTGGTCTTGTTCCAGTCCGCGCCGCAATTCAAGGCTTCGGGTCATGTAATGGGCGGCATCCCGGGTCATTTCGGATTTGTAGAAGGCATAGCTGCGCCGCCCCTGATTTTTGGCGGCATACATGGCGGTATCGGCAAGACGTACCAGATCGGACGGGGACTGAGCATGTAGGGGATAAAGTGAAATGCCGATGCTGGCTGATATGTTTAGCTCGTGCCCGACAATATAGAACGGTTTCTGCAGTTCGCTGATGATATTGCGGGCCAAATTGGAGGCGGCGGTTTCGCTTTGCAGGTTTTCGCGGATGATCATGAATTCATCGCCTCCAAGGCGGGCGATCGTATCTGTTTGGTCGGTCAGTGCCTTGATCCGGGTTGCGGTAATCAACAGGGTCTGATCGCCAGCTGCATGACCGAGGGTGTCATTGATATTCTTGAAATTATCAAGATCAAGAAACAGGCAGGCAACAACAGATCCGTTCCGTTCGCTTCGCTCGATCGCGCGTTTCAGCCTGTCGGTTGCCAGCAGCCGGTTGGGCAGGCTGGTCAGCCCGTCATATTGTGCCAGATAATGCAATTCCTGTTCGGCTTGCCGTATGGCTGTTCTGTCGGAAATTGTGGCGACGAAATGGGTTAGATCTCCGTCACCATTATCAACGGCAATGATCTGCATCATGATTGAAATCGGATTTCCCGAAAGATCACGGGTGTCGATTTCCCGGTGCCAGTGGCGCCGTTCCTGCAAGGCGTGAAACAGTTCCTGATAGAAGGCAGGCGGGAATTCTTCGGGGGCAATCATATAGGGCGGTTTGCCGATAAATGAATCAACTGGCGCGCCGACAATCCGGCAATAGCTTTGATTGGCACGGATAATGTTCAGATTGTAATCGAGGATCAGAACACCGTCTTGGGTAGTATCAAAAACGGTTGTTGCCTGACGCAGTCTGTATTCAAGCTGTCGTTGCTCGGTGACATCCTGCATTACACCCGCAATCTGCGGGGCGTTGCTGTTTTGCCGGTCGCGTGTCTCGCCATAGGCGCGGAACCAGGAATGACGCCCGCCCGGTTGACGGGTCCGGAAAACAACATTTCCGAAATCTTCCTGCCTTGCTGCCTTTTGCAGGGCATCGTTGACCATATCCCGGTCTTCGCTAGCAACACGTTCAAGGAAATCATCCCAACTGCCTGTGACGGTTTCCCCGCCATTTTCCGTGTCGGCAAAAAGTTTTTCGAGGCCGGTGCTGTACATGGTGCCGGTCGTTACATCGACTTCCCAATATCCGGCATTGGCTGCTGTCATCGCAAGTGACAGACGTTCACGGGCTTCGTGCAGGGCAAGTTCGGCTTCTCGACGTTCCAGAGTCATTTCGATTGCTGCATGCAGTTCTCGTTCGGAAAACGGCTTTATCAGAAAACCGCTTGGCCGCGTTCTGCGTGCGTGTTCCAGCGTGGCATCTTCGGTACGAAGCGCTAGAAACAGCACCGGCATCACAAGATGTTCAGGTATGCCTGCCGCTGTTTTGATTTCGTCAATATCGCCGTTGATGCCGATATCCATCAATACGATATCGGGCGGATCGGTTTTGATAGCATCAAGCGCATCCTGCCCGGCATTGCGGACAGATATGCGATCATAACCCAGCCTTGCAAGCTGCTGACGCAGATGCAGGGGATCAATTCTTTCGTCTTCGATAATCATCACATGGATGGGTCTGCGCATGTCCCTGTACCCGGTGGCGAGATTTTCGATGGTGAATGTGACAACGCGACGCGTGCCACCGATCGGGCGCAAACATCACGTTCGGGCACCTGCTGTGCAATGTGCCGGTTTATACGATCGGCTTTAACGCCATGACTGTGCGCCAATATCATTCCTCCGAGCCATCGGAAGGAGACATCGGTGCATTGTTCAGGTCCGATATATCGGGCAACAATTTGCTTTCCTGTGACAGGTCCTGTTCCCTAGTTATCGCCTTTTGATTATCCTACTTTCGGCTTTTTTATTGTTCCTGACTGAATGGACAGGTGGCTTTAAACCTATATCTGCGTTCGGGGCGGGTTTTTCAACCATCCGTCAGTGTAGGTTTGGTGCTTTTCTTATATTCGATGTATCCTGCTGATCTGACGTGCAAATTTTACGCACCACATCGCCCGGTTACTCTGCCAGGATAGGGTCGAACGATGCCGGAATGTGCCGGTTTTATCGGCTATGCGCAGCATGGGGCTGATCCGGGCTTGATCTTGGCCGCGCGCGGGGATAGCTTCGCGCA
>CAMPHD010000365.1 GCA_946885765.1 uncultured Thalassospira sp. | reverse complement strand
ATTATATATATCATAATTCCAATTCAAAGAAAAAACAGCACTCCACACCGATGATCAGAACGTGGAAAGCCCATCAGCGGCCGCGATGCGCCCTTGGCACCGGACCGATCAAACACATGATCAGAAAACAGGGAGAGGAACATGAAACCGATGAAACTTCGCAACACACTGCTTGGGCTTCTGGCCGGGGCAACCATTTTGGCCGGTGCGGGCATGGCTCAGGCCGCCGACATCACGCTGAAGGTCAGCCACTATCTGCCGCCAAGCCACGGCTTCCAGAAAGACTTCCTCGAAAGCTGGGGCAAGGAACTGTCGGAAAAAACCAACGGCAAGGTCGAAGTCGAAATTTATGACGCGACATCGGCCTTTGGCAAAATCGACCGTCAGGCCGATCAGGTCCGCGCAGGCGTGATGGATATGGCCGTTGGCCTGAACGGCATTCCGCGTGACCGCTATCCGGCGGCCTCGATCATCGAACTGCCGTTTCTGGTGAAATATGCCGATTCCGGGTCCGAAACCCTGTGGACGCTTTACAAGGAAGGCCTGCTTGGCAGCGACTATAAAGACTTCAAGCTCCTTGCCCTGTTCACCCACCCGGGTGGCCTGATCCACACCATTGACAGCCCGGTTCGCACCCTTGACGATCTCAAGGGCCTGCGGTTCAGAACACCAAGCCCGGCGATTTCGGCCATGCTGGAATCCTTTGGCGCATCGCCGGTCGGCCTGCCGCCATCGGCCATTTACGAAAACCTGCAAAAGGGCAATATCGAAGGTCTGGTTGCCACTTGGGATCTGGTCAACGCGGTCAAGGCCAACGAACTTCTGAAATATCACACCGATGCTGCGGCCTATACCGCCGGCTTCTATTTCGTGATGAACCAGAAAAAATATGACAGCCTGCCCGACGATGTCCGTGCCGCCATTGATGAAATTTCCGGCGACGTCCTTGTCGGCAAATTTGGCGACTGGTGGAACAAATGGGAAGCCGTTGGCAAGGCCAATGCCGAACAACACGGCAATGAAATCATCACGATTGATGACGCCACCCGTGCCAAATGGCAGGAAGCATCCCAGCCGATGATCAAGGAATACCTTGCGGGCCTTAAGGAAAAGGGCGTCTCCGACCCCGACGCCATTTATAAACGCGCGCAGGAACTGATCGCGGAATTTGATGCCAAATATCACGCTGGCGACAAATGACGGGACGTACTGAAAAATCCGGTGGATCGCGGCTTTATGCTGCGGTTCACCAAATGGATCACTTGATGAACCGACTGACCGACATTCTGGCCTTTGTCGGCATGGCGGCCTTAATTGGCGCGATTGCCATTGTGGTTGTCGATATCATCTGGCGGCGTATTGGCGGGCAATCGCTGGTCGGTGCGGTTGACCTGACCCAGTTTTGCGTCATGGCCGCCGCATCATGGGCCATCCCCTATGCCTTTAGCGCCCATGCCCATGTCACGGTCGATCTGATTGGCAAGAACCGCCTTCGCATCCTGTTTAAAACCATTGATCGATTGATCCCGCTTTTATGCGCCGGTTTGATGGCCTTCCTGCTTTATCTGTCATGGGGCCGTGCGATGGAACAATGGACCTATGGCGATGTATCGCAAAACCTTGCGATCCCGATGATCCTGTTCTGGGCCTTCCTTCTGACCGGCATGGCGATCTCGACACTGGTGTGTCTTGTGCAATTTCTAAAACTGCTTTTAACGGACGAGAAGAGCTGATGGCGACGGAATGGGCGGGATTGATCGGGTTTGTAGCGGCTCTCGCACTGGCCCTTTTACGTGTACCGGTCGCGGTTGCAATGGCGGTTGTCGGCATCGTCGGCACCTTGCTTCTGACCGACTGGATGTCGGCAAGCTACGTCATGGCAAGCCTCCCGTTCGAGGCGATATTCCCCTATGGCCTTTCGGTGGTGCCGCTCTTCATTTTCATGGGTGTTTTTGCATCCCATTCCGGGCTATCGGGCAATCTGTTTCGCGGTATCACCGCATTTTCCGGCCATCGTCCGGGCGGCTTGGCCGCATCCAGCATCGGCGCCAGCGCGGTATTTGGCGCGATTTGCGGATCGTCGCTTGCGACCTGTGCGACCATGGGGCGCGTCGCCCTTCCTGAAATGCGCCAACGCGGCTATGCCAAAAGCCTTGCCGGGGCATCGATTGCTGCGGGCGGAACACTTGGTGTTCTGATCCCGCCATCGATCCTGCTCGTGATCTATGCCCTGATGACCGAACAATCCATCGGTGCGCTGTTTGCCGGTGCGATGATCCCCGGCCTTCTGGCGACGGTACTTTACATCGCCTCGATCCGCATTCAGGTCATGCGCAATCCTTCCCTCGCCCCGGTCAGTGACTATGTCCCCTGGTCACAACGCTGGGGTGCCTTGCTGCGCATGTGGGATGCCATCGTCTTGATCGTTCTGGTGATCGGCGGGATTTATGCCGGCCTGTTCTCCCCCACAGAAGCCGCAGCGGTTGGTGCCGGTGGTGCCCTGCTGTTTGCGTTTTTGCGCAAACGGCTGAACTGGACGGTTCTCCGTGCAGGCATTCGCGAAACGGCTGGCATGACCGGGATGATCTTCCTGATCCTGATCGGGGCGGCGCTTTTCAATTTCTTCATCGAAACCAGCGGCCTGACCCAGACCCTCGTCGACTGGATCACCACACAGGGCTATTCACCGCTGGTCGTTCTGATCGCGCTTCTGGTATTTTACGTCGTACTCGGATGCTTCATGGACAGCCTTTCCATGATCCTTCTGACGGTGGTGCCCGCCTACGGGGTCATTACCGGCGTCGGCTATGATCCGGTCTGGTTCGGGGTGGTTCTGGTATCGGTTGTTGAAATCGGCCTGATCACGCCCCCGATTGGCATGAACCTGTTCATCATTCAGGGCGTGTCATCCGACATGACCATCACCACCCTGTCACGCGGCATCCTGCCCTTCCTCGCCGCCGATATTGTCCGCGTCATCCTGATGGTCGCCATCCCCGGTCTGGTCCTCTGGCTGCCGCATCTTCTGGGGTTCGGTGCCTACTAGGCTCACGCCCCGGCTTGGCCGCTTTCGGTCCATGCCCGAAATGCGCCACCAAGGGCAACAACGTTATCACATGGCGGGCTCACACCCCGCCATCGATGACCAGCCTTCCGGCATGTCCAAACTCTCCATAGGTCAATCACCAACCAAGCAAAGCCAATCCCGACCCCATCCAACCTCAGACCACTGGCAAGGCACTCCCAACCAGATCATCATTCCCTCGACGACGGGAATCCAGCCTCTTTCAATGGGGCACGGATTCCGGGGCTGCGCTCCGCTGCGCCCGGAATGACGATTTTGATCAATCGCCAGACCATTCCCGCCAGCCACCCCCAAACCTCTGACAAAGCATTCCCAACCTGATCGTCATTCCCGCGAAGGCGGGAATCCAGTCTCTTTCAATAGGGCACGGATTCCGGGGCTGCGCTCCGCTGCGCCCGGAATGACGATTTGATCAATCACCAAACCAATCCAGCCACCCCGCAGCCCCCGGCATCGCCAAACGCCACCGACCGGGTGGGCCAGACGAAAGCGGACAGGACGAGACGGGGATGAACTGAACCGGGCAGCACCAGACCGACCTCGCCCAGTCACCCCTGCCCCAAACAAAAATTTCTGGCTTTCGATGAACGGCGAAAACGCACCTCACCCCAAAGGCAAAAACGTTGTCGCATGGCAGACCCACGTCCCGCCATCGATGAT
>CAMPHD010000364.1 GCA_946885765.1 uncultured Thalassospira sp. | reverse complement strand
TGGCAAGATCAAAATGGATGACACCGCGATCAAAGGCACGGCGGATCATGGCGCGCTGCGTTTCAAAGACGTCAACACCGCCGAAATTCTGCCAAAGGCCCAGCGTGATCTGCGGCAGCATCAGGCCGCTTTTGCCCGACCGGTTATAGGTTGCATTGTCGTAACGTGCGGGATTGGCATTCCAGCCTTCTTCCACTGACGCCATGTTTTCCTCCTGATTATTTCTTTTGGGGTTATGCCCACAATTGAATCGATCCAATGTTTTATTCATAAGGCAAAAAGACCGCGCTGTCAGGCGTGTTAAAATGAAAAAACCGCCCCGATATATCGGGGCGGTTTTGCAGTATTCTTTGCCTGAATACCGAACTTACACCGCGCGTTTCCTGATCGGTGCCGTTGCCTTTTGCAGCCATTCAAGAAGATCTTCGTCAAGATCGTCGGCATACATGGCATAGACCTGTGCGTGGTAATCGTTCAGCCACTGCAATTCATCCTTGGTCATCAGTTCCGGATCAATCAGTTTGCGTTCAATCGGCGAGAAGGTCAGCGTTTCAAAGCCCAGCATCGGGCGATCCGCCCCAACCGGGCCATCGATCTCGATCACCGCAATCAGGTTTTCAATCCGGATGCCATATTCGCCTTCCTTATAAAAACCCGGTTCGTTCGACAGGATCATGCCCGGTTTAAGCGCGATCTTGTTCGGGGCCTTGGAAATCCTTTGCGGACCTTCATGAACGCCAAGGTAACTGCCAACGCCATGCCCGGTGCCATGGTCGAAATCAAGACCGGCTTCCCAAAGCGGGGCACGTGCAAGGGTATCAAGCTGCTGCCCGGTGGTGCCGACGGGGAAAACCGCACGTGCAAGCGCGATATGCCCCTTCAGCACGCGGGTAAAACGATCCCGATGTTCCTGGGTCGGTTCGCCTATCACGGTTGTTCGCGTGATATCGGTGGTACCGTCCAGATACTGCCCGCCACTATCGATCAGGAAAATTTCGCCCGGTGACAATTTCCGATTGGTTTCGGGGGTATTGCGATAATGGCACAGCGCGCCATTCGGACCGCTGCCCGGGATGGTTTCAAAACTGGTATCGCGAAACATGGGGTCTTCGGCACGAAGTGCGAGAAGTTTGTCTGCGGCCATGCGTTCATCAATGCTGCCATCGGCTGCGGCTTCTTCAAGCCACGCGAAATAACGAATGATTTTCTCGCCGTCGCGCTTATGCGCCTTGCGCGATCCTTCAAGCTCGACTTCATTCTTGCAGGCCTTGGGCAGTGCCACCGGGTCACGGCCGATCCGCATGGTTGCACCGGCATCGGAAAGCTTCATACGAAGCCAGTCGGATGCGGTTGCCTCGTCCAGACGGACCGACTGATTACCCAACGCGCCAAGGGCTTCTTCGAGTTCACCGGGGTGGCGAATGGTCGCGTCGTTTTCAAGCCATTTCACGGTTTCAGCCGGAAACTTGCGTTCATCCATAAACAGATCAACCGATGCATCGCCATTGATGATGGCATATCCCAGCGGCAACGGAATATGGGGCACGTCGCCACCCCGGATATTCAGAAGCCATGCGATGCTGTCGGGTGCGGAAATCACGGCACTGTCGCATTCCAGTTTTTCGAGCATTCCGGCAATCTGTTTGCGTTTTTCTGCATTGGATTTGCCAGCATGTTCCAGAAGATGCGGGCGCACGGGTGCTACCGGCATGGCTGGCTGTTTGTGCCACAGAACATCAATCGGATTGGGCTCGATTGCGACCAGTTCGGCACCAACACCCTTGCATGCACCGCGCAGATGTTCGGCCTGCTGGACTGTATGCAGATGCGGATCATAGGCCAGCTTCTGACCGGATTTCAGATTGTCGTGAATCCAGCCGACAACCGGTTCATCGACCAGATGACGATATTCGTAAATGTCGCGGTTGACCTGCTGACGGACCTGAATGGTGTATCGGCCATCGACAAACACGGCGGCCTTGTCGGCAAGCACCACCGCCGCCCCGGCAGACCCGGTAAAGCCGGTCAGCCACGCCAGACGTTCGGCACAGGCCGGAACATATTCACCCTGATGTTCATCTGATCGCGGAACGACGAAACCATCGACACCCTTGGCAGCAAGATATTTGCGAAGCGCTTCGATCCGGGCCGCGGCATCATAGCCATCCTTGGCATACAGAAATTCGGATGTGCGTTCTTCACGCAATGCCAGCAGGGCCGATTTCAGATCATCGCCAAGCTTGCCACCGACCAGATCAAGCCAGTCGGTTCGCGTATCGCCATTGGCACTGGCAATCACACCGTCAATCAGATCGACAATGGCAGTGACGTCCTTGTTAACGCCGTCACGTTCAAGCATGGCAGCAAGTTGGGTATCAAAATCCTCGTGTCTGTGCGTGGGGCAGCATCCGACCAAAGCTATCTAAGGGTTTTCGCCGATCACTTGCAAGATGGAATGCCTGAAAACGTGGCAGAACACGCCAATCGGACGACCGGCAAACTACACCGGCGTCGCGCCTATACCACCACATGCACGATGGGTATGAAAGCCCTGCAAGCTTCGCAATGCAAATTAAGGGATGTTTAATCTATTACAGGCGCGTGACAAAAAGATGGCCCGTCGGGACGTCAATTTGCAGGAGACCGAAACGGTGATCCGTTTTCCAATTACTGTCCAGAACGTTGTTCAATCGCGTCGTCGTCAGACGGCCTATGACGGTCTAGAGCGCCTCACCCTTGCGGAACGAGCAGCGCTCGGCCTTGATACAGGCCCTGCCCTTCTGGCAGACGATGCTGAAAGCCATCATCGGGGTCAGACCCTTTCGATGGAAGCAACGGACAGGGAATAGGGATCAATCCCGCCCGCGAAGGTCTTTGATGCCATTGGACGAAGCGCAGGATCGAAGGTTCACGATCCTTGCGGTCTTTTTTGTCTTTCCCTCTGAGACGGCCCTGCTACTCCACAGCAGGGCCGTTTCTTTTTGACCAGATCGTAAAACCCGCGCCATAGTATCGCCCGACATTGATTTTCGGGGAAACATCCATGACAAAAACCGTTCTGATCACCGGTGGATCACGCGGCATTGGCCGTGCCACCGCTATTCTGTGTGCGCAAAACGACTGGAACGTCGCCATCAGCTATGTCGGCAACAAGGAAAGTGCCGATGAAACCTGTGCGCTGTGCGAACGGGCCGGACGAACCGGCAATGTTTTTGCCCTGAAATGCGATGTAAAATACGAAGAAGACGTCGTTGCCCTGTTTCAGGCAACGCTTGACCGGTTCGGCACAATCGATGCGGTTGTCAATAATGCCGGGATCGTCGCCCCCAAAAGCGATCTGGCGGATATGAGCATCGAACGGATGAAATCGGTGTTTGATACCAATGTTCTGGGGGCCTATATCGTCGCCCGCGAAGCCGCACGCGCCCTGTCACATGCGGGCGGTTCAATCGTCAATGTATCGTCGATGGCATCCAAACTGGGATCACCGGGCGAATATGTTGATTATGCCGGGTCCAAGGGCGCGATTGATACCCTGACAATCGGCCTTTCCAAGGAACTTGGCCCCAGGGGCATTCGTGTCAATGCCGTGCGGCCGGGCATTATTGATACCGATATTCACGGCAGTGTCGGTCGACCGGAACGAGTGACGGAACTTGGCCCGTTCTGCCCGCTGGGACGGGCGGGCAAGGCAAACGAGGTCGCCAATCTGATCTACTGGCTGCTCTCAGATGATGCGTCCTATGTCACCGGGGCACTGATTGA
>CAMPHD010000363.1 GCA_946885765.1 uncultured Thalassospira sp. | reverse complement strand
AAATTATTGGGACCTTAAACTTCTAAAATTTAAAATTTTTGACCTTAACAAAATATCTGAAATATCATCTGAAAATTCCAACTGAATTTTTTTTGATTTATTATTTGGCATTGAATTTATTATAGATAAAACAACCTCCCTAACATCTGGCGCAAACTCTATAGTCTTACCAACAACCTTCTCTTTGATTTCATTATACTTTTGATTTTTTTCAGAAATATAACATTCTTCCGCCAATAGAATTACTCTCAATCCATCATGCTCGACGTAATTATTAATGTATCCAATCATTTCCTCTACAGGAAGCAGGCTCCTCTCTAAATCATCAAAAACCAAAATCTGATTTTTGACGCGCACCAACAATTCTTTCGCCACCTTGCTAAGGCCACCTCCGAATAGAGATATTCCCGAGTATCCCTGCAGAACAGTTGATCCTGCAGCTCCTATCAACCTAGCAGCAGTAGAGTTGAGCACAGGGTTAAGCTGAGCAAAGAACTGATCACTTATCGCCGAAATCTCCGAGACACCGTTCAGGCTAACATACAGATAAGATCTTTCGATCAACGGGTCGGCACTGCGCAGCTGGGCATTTCTTTTTTCAAGGTATTGCTTAATGAAATGGGTCTTACCTACCCCCCATGCGCCCGTAATCAAAACAGCAGACCGCTCATCAGTGGATAAATAGTGATCCAAATAATCAGTTAGATCTTTCGTAGACACATTATCCTCCTTGGATTCGGCGAACACATGAGAGATTCATCATAATACAATAAACAACTACAACGAAAAAAAGCTGCATCCGCAATTGGATACAGCCTTTTCTCGATACCGTAATGCCGGAACGTCGAGTTACTTATCGTCGCTCATCTTAAGGGCGTTGATAAATGCCGACTGCGGAATTTCCACCTTGCCGAACTGGCGCATCTTTTTCTTACCGGCCTTCTGCTTATCGAGAAGTTTGCGTTTACGCGAAACGTCACCGCCATAACATTTGGCCGTCACGTCCTTGCGCATCGCAGAAACCGTTTCACGCGCGATCACCTTACCGCCGATGGCTGCCTGAATGGCAACCTTGAACATCTGGCGCGGGATAAGGTCCTTAAGACGTTTGCAAATCTCGCGGCCACGATGTTCGGCAGCAGAACGGTGAACCATCAATGCAAGCGCATCGACCGGCTCTTCGTTGACCAGAATGGATACCTTGACCAGATCGCTTTCGTCATAGCCAGCCAGTTCGTAATCAAAGCTGGCATAGCCACGCGAAATCGATTTCAGACGGTCATAGAAATCAAACACCACCTCGTTCAGCGGCAGCTTGTAAACCGCCATCGCCCGGTTCCCGACATAGGTCAGGTCCTGCTGAATACCGCGGCGTTCGGTGCAAAGTGTCAGGATACCACCCAGATACTCATCCGGCACCATGATGGATGCCTTGATCCAGGGTTCTTCAATCGCCTTGATCTTGGTGACATCAGGGAAATCCGCCGGGTTATGCAGCAGGATATCTTCGCCCTTGGTCATCGAGATTTTATAGGAAACCGATGGCGCCGTGGTGATCAGATCAAGTTCAAACTCGCGTTCAAGACGTTCCTGAATGATCTCCAGATGCAAAAGCCCAAGGAAGCCACAGCGGAAACCAAGTCCAAGTGCGGTCGAGTTTTCCGGTTCGAACTGGAAGGATGCATCGTTAAGGTGTAGCTTTTCAAGCGCATCCCGCAGAACATCATATTCGCTGGTATCAACCGGGAAAATGCCACAGAACACCACCGGGATGGATGGTTTGAAACCGGCCAACGGTTTTGCGCAGGGGCGTTTTTCTTCGGTAATCGTGTCGCCGACTTCGCATTCGGCAACGGTTTTCATACCGCAATTGATAAAGCCGACTTCACCCGGCCCCATTTCATCAAGCGCAAGCGGCTTGGGCGTAAACACGCCGACGCGATCAACCGTATGGGTGACCTTGGCATTCATGAAGCGGATTTTCTGGCCTTTTTTCAGCGTGCCTTCTTTGACACGCACCAGAATCATGACACCCAGATAGGAGTCATACCAGCTATCGACCAGCAGAACTTCAAGCGGTGCCGCCGGATCGCCCGTCGGTGCCGGAAGACGATGCACCAATGCTTCGAGCACATCGGGAACACCAAGGCCGGTTTTGGCCGAAATCATCAGCGCATCACTGGCGTCAATGCCAATCACTTCTTCGATCTGTTCCTTGACGCGGTCCGGTTCTGCGGCAGGCAGATCAACCTTGTTCAGGACAGGCACAATTTCGTGGTTGTTATCAATCGCCTGATAAACGTTGGCCAGCGTCTGCGCTTCGACCCCCTGGGCGGCATCAACCACCAGAAGCGATCCCTCGCATGCGGCAAGCGAACGCGACACTTCATAGGCGAAGTCCACATGGCCCGGCGTATCCATCAGGTTCAGGGTATATTCCTGACCGTCCTTGGCCGTGTATTTCAGACGCACCGCCTGCGACTTGATGGTGATCCCGCGTTCGCGTTCGATATCCATCGAGTCGAGGACCTGCTCGGACATCTCGCGATCAGTGAGACCGCCGGTAAGCTGGATCAAACGATCGGCCAGGGTCGATTTACCGTGGTCGATATGCGCGATAATCGAAAAGTTTCGAATGTTCTTAAGATCGGTCATATGGCTGCTTCTGGCACTGGGCGAAGGTTATGTCAAAAATTCGGTTCGGTTATTGCCAAAACTTGATCGCATTTCACATCGATCATTTATCACAAAGCCGGTGTCACGCCGTTTGCACCATCCCGGTCAGCCCACCCGTTCAGGGCAGCGACATCTGGAAAGGCACGGCAGTAAAAGTTGTGCTGCCGCGGAGCAAGCGGGCGATACCGGCAATTTCGGATCGTCTTGGCCGTCTCGGCGATAAAACCAATCACCAACAGAGGGTTTATAGGGGTTTTTAACTTCAATTAGAAGCACTGTGTTTGAATTCGGTTCTGCGAATTCGCCTTCACCCTGCCCCGGATTTGCATGATCGTCCTTTTCTGATGGCAACAACAGGCCCCGAACAAGGGCAAGTTGCTGTCATCGCGCGTTTTTTTATATGAGACCAGACGCATTATTACCGGTTGAATGCTTTTCAACCGAAGCAAAAAAACATAGGCTTTGATGACGGGGCAGTTGGGCAGGATCAGGCAAGGGTGCAGCAAAGAAAATGTTTCTGACATCCATCGAGCCGTCATTGTCCAGACGCGGATTAAGCAAACTGCGAAAGCGTCTTGCCGCCCTTACGATTACCGGCATGGTGATCCTGCTGTTTTCCTTCTTCTTCATCCAAAAAACGCTTTACGACAGCGCAATTGATCAGGCGCGTGCACAAATGATGGCGGTCACCTATCATCTGAGTGCCGTGCTTGCGCAAAACAGCACAATCGACCTGCAACGCGTCACTGATGAAAATCCCGATCTTTCCGTTGGCGTTCTGGATAGTGGCCGTAACCAGATCAACGGCACCATCCCGCCCCATTTGGTTGATGATCTTTTTGATGAAATAGACAAACAAAAAGCCTCTCGCGGCAGCTTGCTATGCATGCATGGCAATACCGTAATGCTGCTGGCATATAGTATTCTGCCACAGCTTGACCGCATCGTTGTCACCTACATTCCCCGGCACATTTTATTGGGCAACTGGCGCGAAGCCATCATGCTTCACGCTTCGTTGTTTCTGATCGTTCTGCTGATTATGGCGGGACTTTCTGTCTGGCTTTGGCAGCGTCTGAAACGACAGCATTT
>CAMPHD010000362.1 GCA_946885765.1 uncultured Thalassospira sp. | reverse complement strand
CATCGCTTCCCCTGCGTCCCGAATTTGTCGAGGAGGCCGACTACCGGTCTCGGATCATTGAAACGCTTAATCAAATTGAACAGATGGTCGAAGCGGCAATGACTATGGCCCGCGAGGAAACCGCGAACGAGGAAACCCGCAAGATCGATATCGCCGCCCTGATCGAGGCGGCGGTCGAAGATCTGGCTGAAACAGGCCGTCCGATCCGTTTTCTGGGCGACGGGGCATCGCGGGTTTATCCGTGTCGGCGGCTGTCGATCAAGCGTGCTCTGGGCAATCTGATTTCAAATGCCCTGACATTTGGCGATCAGGTCGAGGTGGCTCTGAAGCCGGCCGAGGATGGCGGCATGTGGATCGAAATCAGCGATGACGGGCCGGGTATTCCCGTTGATCAGCGCGATCAGGTGTTCGAGCCGTTCTTCCGGCTTGAAACATCGCGCAATCGCGAAACAGGCGGGATCGGGCTTGGTCTTGCGATTGCCCGCACCGCAATCCGGTCCCATGGCGGCGAGATTTATCTGGAAGATGCGCCTGCAGGCGGGCTTCTGGCCCGTATGTATCTGCCGCCGATAGCCCATTGATCCGAAAGTCGAAAGCAAAAGGTTTCGCTGGATTGACCGGGTTTTGTCAGGAATAATACCCGGCAGTACAGTTTTTGCGATTTTGCGATTGCGAAATCGTAAGCCTGTCCCATTTATGCGGTGTAATATCAGCGTAAGAATTGGGCGGAGCAAGCCATGTCAGAACATTCAAAACCGACGAGTAATGTCACGTCGCTGCCGGGCACCAACAGTGCCCTGTCGGGCGGTGGCTTTGTGCGGGCGGTCAATGACTGGCTGATGGAACGCGCGCTTGAAGATACCGATATCGATGCAATTGTCGAAGGCATGGTATCGCGGCTTGTTGCTGCGGGGATTCCGATCGAACGTGTAATGGTCGGCTTCAAGACCCTGCATCCGCTTTACGAAGGTGTTTCCTATATCTGGTCAAAGGATCAGGGGCGGGTTGAACGGTCGCTTCATCTTGATGTGCGCGAAAAGAACCCGGACTGGCTTGACAGCCCGATGAAGTGGATGTCCGAGAACGATGTCACCTTTATGCGCCGCCATCTGATCGGACCAGGAGCGATCCTTGATTTCAATGTTTTGCAGACTTTCCGCAAATCCGGCGGAACCGATTATCTGGCGCTGATGACGCCGTTCACTACGGACCGCGACAGTACGCTGGGGGCGAACCGTATCTTCATGACCTATCTGACGCGCCGGCCCAGCGGCTTTACCGACGAGGATCTGGCGATCCTGTCATCGATCCAGCGCCGTTTTGCCGTGTCGTGCAAAATGCGCATCATGCATGAAGAAACCAAAACCATTCTTCAGACATATCTGGGGTCTGATGCCGGGCACCGGGTGCGCGACGGCCAGATCAAGCTGGGCGACAGTACCAGGACGCGCGCGGTGATCTGGTTCTCGGACATGCGCAATTCGACCTCGGTTGCAGCCCGGGTTGGGGATGATGCTTTCTTAGGCGAAATGAACGATTTCTTTGCGGCAACTGCCGGTGCGGTTCTTAAGCATGGCGGGCAGGTTTTGCGCTATATCGGGGACGCGACGCTTGCGATTTTTCCGATCCGCGAGGATGAACAGGATCTGGAACAGGCCTGCACGGCGGCGGTTTATGCCGCGGCCGAGGCGCAGCTTAATATCGATCAACTGAATGCCCAGCGCGAAGAAACCGGATTGCCTGCTTTTGACTATGGCCTGGGTATGCATGTCGGTGATGTGATTTACGGGAATGTCGGCGTGCCTGATCGTGTCGATTTCACCGTGGTCGGGCAGGCGGCAAACGAAGCCGCGCGGATCGAACAACTGACCAAGCAGCTTGGTAAACGGGTTCTGGTCAGTCATCAGGTGGCAAAATTCATTTCCTGCCCGACGCAGGAAATGGGGGCCTATGAACTTCACGGGACGGGGCTGAGCCTTAAACTGTTCGCCCCTGACTTTACCGAGGCCTGTGAACGTATTCAGTTGATGCAGGCAGGCTGATATTCATCACACCATTATGCCATGGTGTCGAAATCCTTGACCACCCCGCTTGCTGCCGTGCCAACATTGGTAAATGTTTGCTGTGCATCGGTGACGGCCTGTGTTGCCGCCTTGATGATATCGGCATAGGGGTCGGTCTTTTTTTCCACCAGCATCTTTTGCAGGGCGACACCGGTGGTGGCGGACGCCATCGACATGATGTTGCGCATGTAATCGGTGCTGTCCTGCACGGCATAGGCTGCGGCCTGTGCCACCTTCTGATAGGCTATCCCGTTTGCCCCCGGACCGGCACCATTCCGCACCGCATGATTTGTGGTGCCGACGGCCTGCACGATTTGCGGATTAAGGGCGGTGCTAAGCGGGGGCGAACTGGTGCTGCTGCCCGATGACGGGCTGCTATCTGAGGGGGGGCTGTCAGCAGATTCACCCGACGCCCCAGAGGATTCGGGGCTTGCTGAACCATCCGAAGACGGGCTGACTGTTGAACTGCCCGTTGATCCGTCGGCGGAAGTGTCCGCCGGGTTGCCGGTGCCGGTGCCGGCGGCGGGCGGGGTGCTGCTATCGGCCGTGTTGGACGCGTTGGGATCGGTATCATCTGCCATGACGGGCCTCATTGCGTTAACGGGGCATTTTCAGATTCAGGGCGCAAACTTTCCGGGTATTTCGGTGTGGTGCGTATGGTGGCAGCGTCAGGTTTTGCCGCCACCACCCATGCCGCCACCGGTGCTGTCGAGGATCATGCGACACGCGCTGGAAGTTACGGCGTTGCCAATCTGTTGCAGGCCGCCCTGGGTTTGCATGGCGTTCTGCATCGAAAGACTGATGGAATGTGCCATCGTCTGATATACGAGCCCCATTGCCTGCGCCGGAGCTTCGCCCAGTACCTTGACGTTGGTCTGTGTGACCGCGTCCGTAATCTGGGAATTAACCGGGGTGTTGTCTGCCATGTCACGCCCTCACTGAAATGTCCGGATAACACGCACGGCGCGTGACATCCGAATTCTGCCTAACGGCGAGTTGCTGCCAAAATGACCAAAAGGGTCAGAAGTGTATTGCTGTTGTCCGAGCGCGACATCTTGGCGGTTGCCTGTGCCCCGGCCATGGTATTGACCGAGTAAAGCTGCATGACACCCATATTGGTGGCAGCCTGCGAGCACATGGAAGCCTGTTGCTGGGCCTGAATGGCATTCTGGAACAGGATCGATGTCGAGTGGGCGGCACTTTGATAGATCATGCCCATGGCGTTCGCCGGGGCCGAGCCGAGAACGCTGACCGATGTCTGGGTCACCGCATCTGTGATCTGACCGTTCACTGGGGTTGGAATAGCCATTTCTTCCTCCGATTTGGCGGTCACGATGACCGTACCCGTTTTGACGCAGATGATTGATCTTTGTGACAAAATTCCCGAACGGGGCTTTTCTTAACCACCGGCCTGGGCGGTGATCATTGCCACCAGCTTCGAAGTTGCGGTATTGGCGACCTGTTGCATGTTTCCCTGTGTCAGGGTGGCGTTTTCCATGGCCAGTCCCGTTGCGTGGGAATGCGATTGCAGGGCGATCGATACCGCCTGTGCCGGGCTTTCGCCCAGCACCTTGACGTTGGTCTGTGTCACGGCATCGGTGATTTGCGGATTGACGATATCGCTCATGACATCATGCCTTTGCCTTGGATGGGTGCCCGCAGGCACGATCACGACCAGCGTCTCCGCGTTGCGGTTGATGACCT
>CAMPHD010000361.1 GCA_946885765.1 uncultured Thalassospira sp. | reverse complement strand
ATTGCCGGACTGACCGGCAAAATGACGCGGCTTGCCGATAACGACTTTGATGTCGAGATCAATGAGGTCAATCGGGCGGATGAAATCGGCACGATGGGACGGGCGGTTCTGGTGTTTCGGGAAAACGGGATCGAGCGGGTCAAGCTTGAAGCGGCCCAGCGCGAGGCGGACGAGCGCCGCCGCAAACGCATGGAAACCCAGGAACAGTATATCCGCGAGTTTGATCAGGCGGTGGTTTCGGTCATGGCCGAAGTGGGTGTTGCGGTCGAACAGCTTCATCAGGTGTCAAATGTCCTTCGGCGCAGTGCCGATACGGCGGCCAGCCAGTCGATGGCGGTGTCATCGGGGACCGAGGAAGCATCATCAAACGTGCAGCTTGTCGCGACGGCGGCGACCGAGCTTGCGGCATCGATCAACGAGATTTCCGGGCAGGTCAGCGAAACATCGAACATGGCGCAATCGGCAACCGAACGTGCGCGCCATACCAATGAAAACATTCAGGGGCTGAATGATGCGGCGCTCAAGATCGGGGAGGTCATCTGTCTGATCAGCGATATTGCCGGGCAGACCAACCTTCTGGCGCTGAACGCCACCATCGAGGCCGCCCGTGCGGGGGATGCCGGCAAGGGATTTGCGGTTGTGGCAAGCGAGGTCAAGAACCTTGCCAACCAGACCGCGAAGGCAACCGAAGACATCACCAGCCAGATTAATGGTATCCAGCAGGCGACGGGATTGGCGGTTGAGGCGATTGATGAAATCGTCCGCATGATTTCCGATATCAGCGAACGGGCGGCTGCGGTTGCCGCCGCGGTCGAGGAGCAGACGGTTGCGACCAGCGAGATATCGCAGAATGTCGAACAGGCCGCCGCCGGGACAGAGGAAATATCAGCGGCCATGCAGGGCGTATCGGCGGCGGTGGCGGAAACCAATGTTGCCGCCAATGACGTGCATGGCTCGGCCGATAATCTTGGCACGCAAAGCGGTCATTTGCGGGGCCAGATTGACGGGTTCCTTGAACGGATGCGATCACTTTGATAACGAAATGTCGGCAATGATGTGCAGCCTGGGCTTGTCCAGGCTGCTTTTTTTGCGATAAAATCCCGACAAAGCGTATAAGTGAATGCCAGCAAGTGCATCGCGAAAGTTAACAACGGGATTTCAGGAACGCCGCATGACCGACACACCACGTACGGACAAACCACGCATTGTATCATCCTCGCATCTTGTATCGGAACGTGCCGCCGAGCTTTCCGAGCTTGAATTTGCCCTGATCCTGTCGGGTAATGCGTTTAACCGCTGGATGGTGCGGTGCATGCGGGCCGCAGGCATGCCCGATGTTTCGGTGCTTGATATCCTTGTGCTGCATAATGTCAATTCACGCGAACGGGAAAAAAGCCTTTCGGAAGTGTGCTTCGTTCTGAATGTCGAAGACAGCCATCTGGTGAATTACTCGCTTAAGAAACTGCGCAAGCTGGGGCTGGTTGACGGGATCAAGCGCGGCAAGGAAGTGCATTATTCGACGACCAAGGAAGGCCGCGAAATGTGCCAGAAATACCGTGACGTCCGCGAGGCCTGCCTGATCGAGACGTTCCAGCGGCTGGGCGTCAATCACGAGGAAGTCGGCGATGTGGCCAAGACGCTGCGCGCGATTTCGGGTGTTTATGATCAGGCATCACGTGCGGCGAGTGCGATGTGATCATGTGATCAAGGGTTTCTGAAGACCAGACAAAAGGCAGCGCGATGGTTATCGGGGCTGCCTTTTTCATGTCTGCGTGTTCGGACGTCCCGGCCTTAGGGTTGCGGCAGAAGGGGCCGGTTATGGGTCGGGGACATGATGATCTCGTTAAAGCAGATCCGTGCCGGGGCGGCGACGACATAGGTGACCATATCGGCCAGATCGTCGGGCTTTAGCATCAGGGCGCGTTCGTCCTTGCCAATCGGCACGGGGCGCTGGTCAAGGATCGGGGTGGCGACTTCGCCGGGGCTTATGCAGCAGCAGCGGATATTGTTGTGCATTTCTTCCTGATTGATGCTGTGCGACAGGTCGACAACGCCGCGTTTGGACGCGACATAGGCCGGGCCTGCGACGGGGAATTCATGCTTTGCCGCCCAGGATGCAATATTGATGATCAGCCCGTCCTTTTGCGCGCGCATGTGGGGCAGGGTCGCGCAAACCGTGTTGGCGACACCATTGAGATTGACCGCGACGATGCGGTGCCAGTCAGCGATATCAAGGTCGCGCCAATGGCGTTTGGGGCTGTTCATGCCGGCACAATTGATCAGGACATTGATTTTGCCCATGGACGTCTGAATGTTGCGCGCGGCATCCGCGACCTGATCGCTGTTGCTGATATCAAGCGGGTGGATTTCGACCTTTCCGCCATCTGATGTGATTTCGTTTGCGACCTTCTGAAGGGCTTCTTCGCGCCGTGCAGACAGGGCGACCTTCGCGCCCGCCGCGGCAAGCGATTTTGCAATTGCCTCGCCAATGCCGCTACCGGCACCGGTGATCCAGACCGATTTTCCCGAAAGATCATGCACGGGCTTTCTCCGTTGGTGATTTGCCCGGAGCCTAGCACATGACCATAAATCCAGAAATATCAGATTGATGGGACGTTCTGATCGGCGTTCTGACGGGACAATGCCGATAAAATATCCTGCGTAGTTTCCCGCATAATGCATATCAGCCATGAAATAACATTGACAATTTATCAGTAAAATGTGACCGTTCTGTTGGGAGGCTACTTCGGAGTCACGAGATGCGCACGAAAATGCATGTCGGCCTCATCACACACAGGGAGACTTGACTGATGCTTAAAAAGGCACTTTCCACCGTTGCAGTTGCCGCGATGACCATGTCGGCCGGCTTTGCCATGGCAGCCGAAAAATGGGATATGGCGACCCCGTATCCGGACGCGACATTCCACACCCAGAACATCATCGAATTTGCCAAGGACGTGAAAGAAGCGACCGGCGGTGAACTTGAAATCACGGTCCATTCCGGTGGTTCGCTGTTCAAGCACCCGGACATCAAACGTTCGGTCCAGCGCGGTCTGGTTCCGGCCGGTGAAACCCTGATTTCGCTTCTGGCGAACGAGGACCCGGTTTTCGGCGTTGACGCGATCCCGTTCCTTGCGACCAGCTATGACGAAGCCAAAAAGCTTTGGGACGCATCGCGCCCGGCGGTTGAGGAAAAGCTGGCAGGTGAAGGCCTGAAGGTTCTTTATGCCGTCGCATGGCCAGCACAGGGCCTTTATACTGCCAAGCCGGTCGACACGGTTGAAGACCTCAAAGGTCTTAAATTCCGTGCCTATAATGCCGCGACCTCGAAACTGGCAGATCTGACCGGCATGGTCGGCACCCAGGTTGAAGTCCCGGAAATCCCGACCGCCTTTGCCACCGGTATTGTCGAAGCGATGATGACCTCGCCCTCGACCGGTGCGAATTCCAAGGCATGGGACTTTGTCGAGAACTTCTATGACGTTCAGGCATGGCTTCCGAAAAACATGGTGATCGTCAATGCCAAGTCGTTCGACGGTCTGTCGCCGGAAGTTCAGAAAGCCGTCATGGACGCAGCCGCCAAAGCCGAAACGCGTGGCTGGGAAATGAGCATGGCCGAAACCGATGCGCAGAAAAAGGTTCTTGCCGATAACGGCATGAATGTTGCCGCACCGAGTGCTGAACTCAAAGCCGGTCTTGCCAAGGTTGGCGATCAGATGGTTGCCGATTGGCAGGCAGAAGCCGGTGATGCCGGGGCTGCCATCATCGACG
>CAMPHD010000360.1 GCA_946885765.1 uncultured Thalassospira sp. | reverse complement strand
GTCATAGGAGATCCCGAGATCCTTGCGCATCCCGTTTATTCTCCCTTCTGCCCCTGGGGTCGTTCATCCGACAGGCGGCGTGTACGACCAGACTTTTCCGAACTGCGTGACGATGCCGCACTTGTCGTACCCGCAGCACGACCACGTGGTCCGGAAGGCTGAAGCTCGTTAAAGAAATCGATATACCAATCCATATCCATTGAGGCCATGGCATAACGCCCTCCCGCAGCCGGGCGCTCAATGCTGTCTTCGGGGATCGCGGCACTCATCTGCAAAACGACGGCAGACGGGGCAGACATGCCCGCACGCCATGCCAGCGCGGTAATCGCGCGCGCACTTCCCGAATCAAGGATTTTGGAAACAATCGCGGCAGGCATCTGCGCATAATGCGCAAGGCTCTGAACCACAAGAACGTCTTCATTGCGCGAAAGCGCATCCAGAATATAGTGATCAATGGTTACCGGCTCGGCAACACCGTTCTGTTCGCTGGCCTCGTCATACATCGCATCGTCAGGATCATGCTCGGACGATACCGGTGCCATGCGGTTGACGATACGGTTTTCGAACTTTGCCTTTTCAATGCGCTGACGCACCGACTGGCGCATCGCACGCGCCACTTCGGCGCGCATGCGGCCACGCTCGACCAGCGTATCAAACAGCGACGCCAGAATGAAATGCGCAACGCGGCGCTGTGCCTGACGCGAAATCTTGTTGCGGCCATCCATCATTTCGCCAACCGGCGTTTTGCTGGATTCTTCTTTCCTGCTGCCGAACTGCGGCGTCAGGGCAACCACATTACGCGGCGCGTCATCCGATGACAGCAACCGGTTCAGCAACCCGCCCTTTTCCTTTTCCGAACGATCCCGGGCAAGGCGCGCCTGTGCGGCGGCTTCCTGTTCGACTTCCATCTTTTCTGCTGCGGTCTGAACAAATTCACCGCGCCCGCGCAGAATATCAAGGAAGTCGGCATCGCTCAGAAGTTCAACATATTCGCCAAGCGACACCCGGCCAATCGCCGCAATATCCTGACGCAGGCGCATTGCGGCCTGACGGGTCATATAAGGTGTATGGCTAAGCTCCTGCTCGATCAGTGCAATAACCTGCGGGCGATAACAATCGGCCATGTTGCCAATCGCAGTCACGAACTCCTCGACCATATCAAGGCGCTCGGACGGGCTAAGTTCGCTCAGATGGCGGCGCAGGCGACGTGCAACATCCATGCGGACGTCGCTGTCAAAATCAGGCTGCCCGTCTTCATCCTCGTCATCATCGACAAGATCGGCAGACATGCGCGCGGCATAGTCGATACCGCTCTGGGCGGCAAGGTCATCAGAATCATTTTTCCGCGGGATTCGGGTTGCACGCGAATTGTCCTGCTCGGCCGCACCAAATTCATCTGGCGCGATGCTGCGAACCGTTTCGGCCAGGTCACGAAGCTTCTCCGCCGACTTGTCATCAAGCGCGCCGTCATCCTTCGATTTCTGCCGATTGAACATCCAGTTCAGCATTATCGCTGCAATTCCCCTGATCCCCTGCCTTGCGGCATATCGGCGTCAACCCCTTGCAACACCGACGTTTTTATCCAGTCTTTGATTGCTTATAGCAAAGCAACCAACCCCAAACAACAGCACAAGAGCCAACAAGCTTTTTAACTCTCGATCACGACCGGTTTGCGCATAATGCAAAGACACGTGGCATGACACTCTGACTATCCCGGCAAACACTCAAAAAAACATTAACAAAACAGGCCTTTATCGGCAGCCTGCTCGGCACGACAGGATTTCGGGTGGAAAAACCCACAAAAAAACGGGCGACAATCTGCCGCCCGTTTCATGTCATCATACGATGATGGGTCAGTCCTTTGACGACAGCCACGCAATCCGCAGGATATTGGTCGCACCCGGTGTGCCAAACGGTACACCGGCGGTGATCACCAGCGCATCGCCTGTTGACGCGAATTCTTCGCGCTTGGCAACTTCACAGGCAATACCGACCATCTCGGCAAAGTTGGTTGCATCGCGGGTAAACACCGCGTGCACGCCCCAGCACAACGTCATGCGACGCGCTGTCTGGATTTTCGGTGTCAGACCCAAAATCGGAACTTCCGGGCGCTCACGCGCCGCGCGAAGCGACGTCGAACCCGACGTGGTATAGGTCACAACCGCCTTGGCACCGATCGTACCGGCCACCTGACGGGCCGCCGCACTGATGGCATCGGGCGAATTATGTTCAGGATCGGGGCGATTGGCATCGCGCATACGATAATAAAGCTCGTCCTGCTCAACCCGGATCATGATCCGGTCCATGATACTGACGGTTTCAATCGGATATTTGCCAACCGCACTTTCGGCCGACAGCATCACCGCATCGGCACCGTCATAAATGGCGGTGGCAACGTCGGATGCCTCGGCACGGGTCGGTGCCGGGTTGGCAACCATCGAATCTAGCATCTGGGTCGCGACAATCACCGGCTTGCCCGCCTCGCGGCAGGCCTTGATGATGCGTTTCTGCAGGATCGGAACATCTTCCGGCGGGCATTCGACGCCAAGATCACCACGGGCCACCATGATGATGTCCGAAAGGGCAACGATTTCATCAAGATGTTCAATCGCCTGCGGTTTTTCGAGTTTCGAGACGATCGCCGCACGGCCATTGATGATCTTGCGCGCCTCGGCAACGTCTTCGGGGCGCTGCACGAAAGACAGGGCCACGAAATCAACCCCCATCTCCAGACCGTAATCCAGATCGATGCGATCCTTGTCGGTCAGCGGCGACATCGGCAACATCACGTCGGGCAGGTTAACGCCCTTGCGGTTTGACAGCGGCCCGCCGGTAATGACGGTACATTCGGCCGATTTGTCATCGCATTTTTCCACCCGCATGCGCAGCTTGCCATCGTCAAGCAACAGGTTCGCACCGGGCTTGAGTGCTGCGAAAACTTCGGGATGCGGCAATGAAACGCGGGTCGTATCGCCCGGCTTTTTATCCATATCGAAACGGAATGTCGCACCGGCTTCGAGTTCGATCTTTTCGTCGGCAAAAGTACCGCACCGGATCTTCGGGCCCTGCAAATCCATCAGCACGCCAATCGGACGGCCAAGCTTGGCCTCGACTTCGCGGATTGTCTCAAAACGCGCCTGATGCTCCGCATGTTCACCATGCGAGAAATTCAGCCGGAATACATCAACACCCGCCTTGACGATCTTTTCCAGAGTTTCCGGATGTGAGCTCGCTGGCCCCAGGGTTGCGATGATCTTCGCCTTACGTTGACGGCGCATCGGCTATTACCTCTTGTTTTTTGGTTTCCATTGAGTCCCTTCGCTTCGGCCATGTTTTCCCGGCGAGGCGTCGAGACGTCCTGATCTTTTTCTGGGGGTAACCCCTTAATAGTCAATCAAACCCTGTTTGAACAGGGGCTTTTCGCCAAATGCCTTTACAAAAATGTGATTTTTCACTGGACAATTACAAGCCGTCACTTCTTTAAAGAAGCAGCGCAGCATCGAATGCCCTGCCCGTCTGCCTGCAGGAAAGGTGCATTTGAAAGCCGCGCCACATGCACAAATCGGGGACCGGCAAAATGAGCAAATGGCACCATCGTTTCCTGGGACTGGCATCCCATATTGCCGAATGGTCAAAAGACCGCAGCACCCAGGTCGGGGCCGTTGTCATCGGCCCGAAAAAGGAAATCCGTGCGGTTGGCTATAACGGCTTTCCACGCGGTGTCGATGACAATATCGAAAGCCGCCATCAGCGCCCGGAAAAATACGCCTATAC
>CAMPHD010000359.1 GCA_946885765.1 uncultured Thalassospira sp. | reverse complement strand
GTTCTGGGCACCATGCTGGGTGTGTTCATGCTGGTCATGGTCAAAAACAGCCTGATCATCATGAAAATCGACACCACATGGCAGCGCGTTGTTGTTGGTGTCATCATTGTAATTGCCACCGCCATCACGGCATGGCGTGACCGCCGTGCGAATGCGTGAGGGGGCCAATATGAAACGTGAACTCGATTTCCGTAACCTTCTGAACAAAGACAATAATATCGTTCAGCTGATCGCGATGACGGTCCTGATATTTGTTATCATGACCGCCCTTAGCCCGGATAAATTCCTGCGCTATTACAACTTTGAATCCATTACTTACACCTTCCCTGAACTGGGTCTGCTGTCGATTGCGATGATGGTCGCCATGCTGACCGGCGGAATTGACCTTTCGGTGATCGGCATTGCCAACCTTTCGGGTATCTTTGCCGGGGTGATGTTCAAGAAATTCGCAACCGATGCCGGCGTTGCCGATACCGGTTTTGGTATCGTTCTGTTGGGCGGTGTGGTTGCGCTTGGCACCGGGCTTGTCGCAGGCGCCCTAAACGGGCTGTTAATTACGCGGCTTAAAATCACACCCATTCTGGCGACCCTTGGCACCGGGCAGGTTTTCACGGGCCTTGCCATTGTCATGACCGGTGGTCCGGCGATTGTCGGTTTCCCCGAAGCCTGGGCCTTTATTGGCAACGGTAAAATCTTTGGTCTGGCAACGCCTTTTGTGCTGTTTGTAGTTCTGGCCTGCCTGATTGCCTTCATATTGCGCCGAACGACTTTTGGCATCAATCTGATGATGATCGGCACCAACCCGAAGGCCGCCCTGTTTGCCGGCCTCAAGCGCGAAAAAATGGTCCTGCTCAGCTACATGCTGACCGGTGTGCTGGCTTCTATCGCCGGGATCATTCTGTCGGGGCGCACCAATGCGGCAAAATCCGATTACGGCACGTCCTATCTGCTTCAGGCGGTTCTGATTGCAGTTCTGGGCGGCACGAACCCGGCCGGTGGCCGTGGCACGGTGCTGGGTGTGTCAATCGCGGTTGCAGCTCTGATGCTGCTTTCAAGCGGTTTCCAGATCCTGCGCTTCTCGAACCATCTGATCGACTTCATCTGGGGCGTGTTCCTTCTGCTGGTGATTGCGCTCAACGCCTATAAAAACCGTTCGCGTTAAACGAGGTGACTCCATGACTGCGTCAACCAAGGTTAACCTGCGCAAATCCTTTTTCGGCGAAGCCGAACATGTCATCGCATCACACGATGGCATGTCGGCCAGCCTGTTTCGCTATGAAACCGGCATCGAAGCAGTTCGGCTGAAAAACGAACGCGGCCATCTGATCATTCTGCCCTTCTTGGGACAAATGATCTGGGATGCGGTGTTTGATGACGTGGACCTGACCATGGAAAACATGTTCAGCATGCCGCGCCCGGCCAACGTCATTGTCGAAACCTATGGCTGTTTTGCGTTCCATTCGGGACTTTTGACCAATGGCTGCCCCGGTCCGACGGATACGCATCCGCTGCATGGCGAAATGCCATGTGCCGAAATGGACAGTGCCGCCATCGAATTTGGCCATGACGACGACGGTGCCTTTATGGCAATCAGTGGCACCCGCGAATATGTCATGGGCTTTGGGGCGCATTATATCGCCCGCCCGCGTGTGGTCCTGCGCCCGGATACGACGCTTTTTGATATTCAGATGAATGTCGAAAACCTGTCCGGTGCGGCGATGAACCTGATGTATATGTGCCACGTCAATTTTGCGTTCTATGACGGCGCACAGATCGTCCAGCCTGCCGGTTTCACACCAACCGACACCATCGTTCGCACCGAAGTCCCGGCCCATGTGCCACGCAACCCCGATTATGATGCGTTTCTCGAAACCCTGGCACAAAATCCGGCGGCCATGGAAACGCTCGACGAACCACATCGCTATGACCCCGAACAGGTGTTTTACATTCGCAACGCCAAAACCGATGCACAGGGCAACACCGCCTATCTGATGCGCCGCGTCAAAGGCGATGGCTTCCACATTGCGTACAACACCGATGACTTTCCGAAGACGGTTCGCTGGATATTGGCCAATCAGGACCAAAAGGTCGCGGCCTTTGCCCTGCCATCCACCTGCGAACCCGAAGGCTTCAATGCCGAAAAGGCCAAGGGAAATGTCATTTCTCTGCCCTCTGGCGCAAGCCGGAATTTCTCGGTCACGCTGGGCTATATGACACGGGCCGAAGCTGATGCAGCCCAACAGGCGATCCGGTCGCTGTAAATCAGGAGAATGAATATGGCAGGCAAAATTGCCATTGTCGGAAGCAACATGGTTGATCTGATCACCTACACGGATCGCATGCCATTGCCCGGCGAAACCATCGAAGCCCCGCGTTTCGAAATGGGTTGTGGCGGCAAGGGCGCCAATCAGGCTATCGCAGCAGCGCGTCTTGGCGCCGATGTCATGATGGTCACCAAGGTCGGTGATGACATCTTTGCTGACAACACCATCCGCAATTTCGAAACATCGGGAATTGATACCCGTTTTGTCGAACGCGTCCCGGGCACCTCAAGCGGCGTCGCCCCGATCTTTGTCGAACCGTCAGGCGAAAACAGCATCCTGATCGTCAAAGGGGCCAATGCGCAACTGTCCCCGGCCGATGTGGACCGCGCTGCCGATGCGCTTAAAGAATGTGATCTGATTTTGATGCAGCTCGAAGTGCCGCTGGAAACGGTGTATCACACCGTCGCCTTTGGCGCCGAGCATGGTATTGAAACGCTGGTCAATCCTGCGCCGGCGCCAGCCGACCTCGATAGCAGCAAAATCGAAAAGGCAACCTTCCTGGTCCCGAACCAGACCGAACTGGCAACGATTTCGGGTATGCCCGTCAATTCGCTGACTGACGCCGAAACTGCCGCCCGCAGCCTGATTGCCCGTGGTGTCAAAACCGTGATCGTCACCTTGGGTGGTGATGGCGCGCTTCTGATCAATGGGGACGATGCGGCGGTGCATATTGATCCAGTATCGGTCAAACCGGTTGATACGACCGGCGCTGGCGATGCCTTCATCGGCAGCTTCGCGCGCTACTATGTCGAAAACCGCGACGTTAAGGCCGCCCTCGATATGGCCGTGCGCTACGCTGCTGACAGCATCACCCGTCCCGGCACGCAGAAATCATATGCAACCGTGCAGGATTTCGAAAAGTTCTGCCCATCGCTGTAATCAGGTCTGATCTTCAGACAACAAAAAACGGGCGCAGTCATCTACGCCCGTTTTTTGTATTTCGATGCCAAATGCCAATCCCGCTAGGCTCTAGGTCCGACCAATCAGATACAACACCCCAAGCAGCCCCGCGACAATCAGCACAAAAGTTCCAGTAACCACCAAAAACCGCACCACCGGATGCAACTTTGCCAGTTCGGATGTTTCGTCGTCATGAGGAACATGGCCGCCTGCTTCGCGGTCCTGATGGAACCGGCGCAAAGCCTCATCACCACTCATCGGTGGCATCTGCATCCGGTCAAGAACCGTGCCCTGATCCCGACGACCAGACGACGGTTCATCATTGCTATGGTTGTTTGCAGTCATCAATCCCGGCTTAGCGTTCAGCGGTCAGGCCGCTATCCCCGGTGCCGCCAAGGTCCTGTGACTGGTAAACCGGCCACTGCCCCGCAGCAAGACGATCAAGCGACGGGCTGTCCTGCCCAAGACGCGAACGATACATCCAAAGGTTCGCCATCACACGCTCGATAAACAGGCGCGTTTCACGCGACGGAATGCTTTCGATGAAATAAAGCGGATCTTCGTTATCCTTAAGC
>CAMPHD010000358.1 GCA_946885765.1 uncultured Thalassospira sp. | reverse complement strand
CCCGATGCGATTACCGGTGCCGGGACCGTGATCAATGCCAAGCAGATGGAACGTATGGCTGAAATCGGCTGTGCCTTTGCCGTTTCACCTGGCCATACCGACGGTCTTCTGAAGGCCGCCAAGGATACCGGCGTTCCGCTGCTGCCCGGTGCGGGCACGCCTTCGGAAATCATGAACCTGATCGATCATGGCTATGACATGCTGAAATTCTTCCCTGCCGAACAGCAGGGCGGTGTTTTGATGCTCAAAGCCCTGTCCGGGCCACTGCCGCAGGTCAAATTCTGCCCGACGGGCGGTGTGTCGTTGGCAAATCTTGGTGATTATCTGGCCCTGCCAAACATCATCACCGTCGGTGGTTCATGGGTTGCGCCCAAGGACGCGGTCAAGGCCGGTGACTGGGCAACCATCACCCGCCTCGCACAGGAAGCCACCGACAAGGTTGCCGAACTGCGCGGCTGATCGACCCTGATAGACGACTGCAAAAAAGGAGCCCGGAATGGGCTCCTTTTTCATTGGTGGGGCGGGGATGTTATCAGACAATGCGCGTAACGCGCCATTGGTGGCCATCAAATGTGCGTTGCAGTCCGACATCGCGAAGCTGTTCGTCACTCAGATGCGCCATCACTTCGCGTTCGTTTTTGCGTTTGCGGGCTTCGACCGAATAATTGGCGACCTTGTTGATCAGACGGCCAAACGGGACGCGGTTGGCAATCGGATCGGTGCGGATGTCGAAGTCCTGTGCTTTGGTCGGGGTCTGATAGGCCATGATATCCTCCTGACTTTCCAAAAGGTCGTATTCCTTTGATGACCTGATCTTCTCATATGCAAAATAAAACGGGAATTTGGTTGTTTCGCAGATTTAATGTGCAAAAATAAACGGAACTGGTGATCCACGATCATATGGACTGGTCATGCACATGAACTGGAACGACCTGCGTTATTTCCTGATCCTTGCCGAAGAAGGCAGTCTTTCGGGGGCCGCCCGACGGTTGCGCAAGGAACACACGACCGTCGCCCGCCGGATCGAGGCCCTTGAAGACGCGGTGGGAACCAAGCTGTTTGACCGACTGCCCCGCGGCTGGCAATTGACCATCGCCGGGCAGAACCTTGTCCCGGTCGCGGAACGGGTCGAGGCCGAGGCGCTTGGCTTTGAACGGCAGGCCAAAGGGGACGAAGCCGCCCACGGTGTGGTGCGCATATCGGTTCCCCCGGTGGCAGGGCGTGTTTTGTTCGCCCCGCGTCTTGCGCAATTGCTGACCGCGCACAAGGGGCTGGAATTTGAAATTATCGGTGCGTCCAATATCGTCAATCTGGCCCGGCGCGAGGCCGATCTGGCGGTGCGCATGGTCACCCCGCGCGAACCTGGTCTGATCACGCGCAAGCTGGTCGAACTCGGCGTTGGCCTTTATGCCGCACAAGGATACAGCGCGCGCGTCCCTGAACAGGATTGGGAATTTTGCGGGTACGAGGATACATCCTATGGCGCGGCCTAAAAGGAATGGGTGCGCAATATCATGGGCCGCGAATTACCCTGCCGGTTTCGGGCTGATGATACGGAATCCGTGCGGCAATTCATCGCGGCCGGGCATGGGGTGGGGGTGTTGCCGCGCTATCTGGCCGATGGGGATGAACGGCTTGAACTGATCCGGGCCGATACGGCGGGCGAAAGTCGCGAAACCGCATGGCTGGTTGTGCATCCCGATATACGCCGGTCGCCCGGCGTGCGGCTTGTCATGGATGCCCTGATCAAGGCTGCCGACAGCATTTCGGCAGAATTTCAGGTGTGAAAAACAAAAAGAGACCCCGTGCTGTGTATCTGCGCGGGATCTCTTTTGCTGCCTGAGGGAGGCATATCAAAGCGTGTCGATTGCCAGAATGAAAGGGTCAGGAACCCTGATCAGGCACCGCCTTGAATCTTTTAATAATTGTCGCGGGATACATACCCGCTTTCGCTGCGTTCCAGTCCGATATCGCAAAGTTGATGGTCCGATAGCCGGTTAAGTGCCACGCGGCTTTGATGGCGCTTGTACGTGGCCAGCAGGGCATCGATCGCAATCGTCGCAATTTGCGTCACCGTGGGGCGCGACGGGCGGTTCAACCGGACATTGGCATCGCATTCGATATGATGGGAGACGGCCATGTCGAAATCTCCTTGTTTGGGGCTCGTTTGATATGGCGTGATCATGACATGCGCATAAATCTCATGTAATTCCGATAAAATGCGCTATGATTGTGCAAATTTGCGCAAGCGGGATAGGGCATCATGAACTGGAACGATCTGCGATATTTTGTCGTATTGGCAGGTGAAGGCACGCTTTCCGGTGCTGCCCGAAAGCTCGGCAAGGATCACACCACTGTGGCAAGGCGGATCGACGCCCTTGAACAGGATGTCGGGGCGCGGCTGTTTGACCGGCTGGGGACGGGATGGTCGCTGACCGATGCCGGTGAAAATCTTGTGCCGGTCGCGGTAAAGATCGAGGAAGATGTCCTTGCCTTTGAGCGTCAGGCACGTGGCGATGAAACCGCGCATGGTGTGGTGCGTATCGCGGTTCCACCGTTGGCTGGGCGGATATTGTTTGCGCCTCGCCTTGCCGAACTTCTGAAAGATCAGCGTCATCTGGAATATGAAATCCTTGGCTCCAGCGTGATCGCCAATCTGGCACGGCGGGAGGCCGACGTGGCGGTGCGCATGGCAACCCCGGATCAAAGTGGGCTGATTGCACGCAAACTGACCAACTTGCGCCATGCGGTTTACGCCATGCGGGGCTATACCGCCACTGTGCCGGAAAAGGATTGGGAATTTTGTGCCGACGGACGCAACACCTTTGGCGATTACAAGCAGGGGTGGGTATGGGAACAGCTTAACCGCAAATTGCCGATGCGGGTCAGATCGGACGATACCCATACCGTGCTGGCCTTTGTTGCCGCGGGATATGGGCTTGGCCTTCTGCCGCGTTATCTGGCGGACGAGGATGACAGGCTGGAACTTGTCACCGATGACGTGACCAATGAACTCAGCAAGCCGGTCTGGCTGGTCGTGCATCCCGATATTCGCCGCTCGCCCGCGGTGCGGATGGTGATGGATGCCCTGATCAAGGCAACCGAAGCCATCCCCGACCGGTATAAATGCTGATGGATACAGGTTTTTCTGATCGGATAACTGATCAAGCTTGCCGATCCTCACGTATTGATTGACGGCTCGGGATAAATCATCCCGAAAAGATGGTACACTGGTTCGTCGCCATATTGCGACGGGCATTAATTGGCGGATGGCATGGGGACATCAACCCGGGATCTGGAACAGCTTCTGGCGCGTGCGATCGACGGCGATATGGACGCCTTCGGGCAGCTTTATCATGCGACATCGGCGAAACTTTTCGGCATTGTCCTGCGTATCTTGAAGAACAGGGCTCAAAGCGAGGATATCCTGCAGGAAATCTATGTGCGGGTCTGGGAACGTGCCGGTGATTTCGAACCGGGCCGCGCGTCGATCATCACCTGGATGGCAACGATTGCGCGTAACCGGGCGATTGATGCACTGCGTCGTGACAAACGTCATGACGCGGTGGTCGATGATTTCGATATTGATCAACTGGCCGATCATGACGATCTGTCGGTTGCCGATGATGTCGAACGCAATGATGACCTGCGCCAGCTTGAAATCTGCCTTGGTGGGTTGGATGATGATCGCCGCACAATGGTCAGGCTGGCCTATCTTGACGGATTTTCGCGTGCCGAGCTGGCAGAACGATTTGCCCAGCCGGTCGGCACGATCAAGACATGGCTGCATCGCAGCCTGAAACAACTAAAGGAATGCCTCGGATCATGA
>CAMPHD010000357.1 GCA_946885765.1 uncultured Thalassospira sp. | reverse complement strand
ACCGTGTTCTGGGCGAGATGAAAGAAAGCGGCGAAATTGATCGGCTGGTGACGGACTATTTCGCGTATTAGGCAGTGCGGCTCTTGCACAAAAAAAGCCGCCGGTTTCCCGGCGGCTTTAACGTCTCGACAGATATTCGAACGCTTAATGTTCGATATCACGCCAGATTTTGCGTTTCACCGCATAAAGCATCGCGGTCAGAACGATCAGGAACAGGATAACTTTCAGGCCCATGGATTTGCGGGCTTCAAGTTCCGGCTGTGCCGTCCAGTTCAGGAACGCAACAACATCGCGGGCATGTTGTTCCATCGTCATTGGCGTGCCATCGGTATATTCAACGGCCTCGTCATAAAGCGGCGGTGCCATTGAAATCTGATGACCCGGGAAATAGTGATTGTACGATTTCCCTTCAGAGAGCTCGAACCCTTCGGGGGCTTCTTCCTCGTAACCGGTCAGCAAACCGAAAACATAGTCCGGGCCTGCTACGCGGGCTTTGGTCATCAGCGACAGATCCGGCGGAATTGCCCCGCCGTTTGAAGCAGCCGCAGCCTTTTCATTGGCAAAGGGCGACGGGAAGTAATCGGACGGCTTGCCCGGACGGGTGAACATGTCACCATCGTCGTTCGGGCCGTCTTCTACTTCGTAATCCGCGGCAATTGCCTTGATCTGGTCTTCGTTGAAACCGATGCCCTGAAGGTTACGGAACGCAATGAAGCGAAGGCTGTGACAGCTTGCGCAGACGTTCTTGTAAACCTGAAAGCCACGTTGCAACTGGGCACGGTCATAAGTTCCGAACAACCCGTCCCAGCTCCAGTCCTGCGCCGGTGGAACCGGCGCGTCACCGGCGGCTTTTGCGCCCGTGCCGGCAAGGGCAGTCAGGGCAAACGCGGCTGCCATGGCGGTAAGTGCAAATTTACGCATTTGCCCCCTCCTTGAGAACGGATTCGCTGATACTCGCCGGAAGCGGTTTGGGCCGTTCCAGTTTGCCCACAAGCGGCATGACCACAAGGAAATGCGCAAAGTAGTACAGCGTTGAAAGCTGGCCCATGACGATGACCCGAAGGCCCTCGATCCCCATGAAGTAATCATCGGGCGCCTTTGCACCGCAATAGCCGAGCACGAAAGTGTCGATGACAAACAGCCAGAAGAACCATTTGTAAACCGGACGGAATTTCGAGCTGCGAACCTTCGAGGTATCAAGCCACGGAATAACGAACAGAATCACGATCGACGCAAACATCGCCAGCACGCCCAGCAGCTTTGCCGGAATGCCAAAGATCGTGAAATCGATCGACCGCAGGATTGCATAGAACGGCAGGAAGTACCATTCCGGAACAATATGCGGCGGGGTTACCAGCGGATTGGCCGGGATATAGTTATCCGGGTGGCCAAGGAAATCCGGGGCAAAGAACACAAACGCACAGAAGAAGATCAGGAACACGCCCAGACCGAACAGATCCTTGATCGTATAGTACGGATGGAACGGAATGCTGTCCTGCGGGGTTTTGATTTCAACCCCGGTCGGGTTGTTCGACCGCACGGAATGCAAAGCCCAGACATGCAGGACGACAAGGCCCAGAATGACGAACGGCATCAGATAGTGCAGCGAGAAGAACCGGTTCAGTGTGGGATTATCGACCGAGAAACCGCCCCACAGCCAGGTGACCAGCGGATCGCCGATGATCGGGAAGGCCGAGAACAGGTTGGTAATAACCGTCGCACCCCAGAAGGACATCTGGCCCCACGGCAGGACATAGCCCATGAAGGCCGTTGCCATCATCGCCAGCAGGATCAGGATACCGATCCACCACAGCATTTCACGCGGTGCTTTATAAGACCCGTAATACAGGCCACGGAACATATGGATAAATACGGCAATGAAGAACATCGACGCGCCGTTCATATGGATATAGCGAATAAGCCAGCCATAATTCACATCGCGCATGATGCGTTCGACCGATTCAAACGCCATGCTTGTATGCGGCGTATAGTTCATCACCAGGAAAATCCCGGAGAGGATCATCGTCACCAGAACAAAACCGGCCAGGGAACCGAAGTTCCACATATAGGACAGGTTTTTCGGGGTCGGATATTCATATGCGGAATGGTGCAGCATGGAAATGATCGGAAGACGATCATCGACCCATTTCACCACTTTGTTATTCCAGACGGGTGCACTCATCATACAGCTCCTTAGCCGATCCGGACGGATGTGTCGGTGAGGAAGGTGTAGGTCGGCACCTCTAGGTTCTTCGGCGCAGGACCCCGGCGAATACGGCCAGACGTATCATAGTGCGAGCCGTGGCAAGGACAGTACCAGCCGTCATAATCACCGCGGGCTTCGCCGGTGGCGGTGCCCATCGGAATGCAGCCCAGATGGGTGCAGACACCGACAACGATCAGCCATTCCTTTTTTTCGACGCGTGCGTCATCGGCCTGCGGATCGACCAGTTCATTCAGCGCGACGTCTGCGGCTTCATTGATTTCACGTTCGGTACGGTGGCGGATGAATACGGGTTTACCGCGCCACATGACCTTGATGGCCTGACCGACCGGAATATTTGACAGGTTAACTTCGACCGAGGCCAGCGCAAGAACGTCCTTGGACGGGTTCATGCTGTCCACGAACGGCCACAGCGCCATGCCGGTGCCAACAACACCGACTGCCGTGGTCGCCAGGGTCAGGAAATCCCTGCGGTTCTCGTCCGGGTTATGATCCCCGGATGAATGCACCGTTTGCGACATAATGTATTCCTCTTTCTGCCCCCAAAACAGGCATGCGGAATGCCCAAATTCACACTAGGGACAAGACATTTAATTTCCATTGATGGAAATCAAACAATGCTTTGCCCCCAAAGCCTTCAGGCCTGAAACCGGGTTCGTATACTAACAAAAAAGGGGTTTGTTAAGGGGAACTTGGAGTTGCAAATTGTTCGCATTCGATTTGCCTATTTGGTTTTGCACTGCACAATGGCAGTGAACGTAGCGTTTTCTAACAGGCTGGCGTATTCACAACCAAGTGGTTATATCCATGTCTCGTCTTATTCCAAATAAGTCTAATGGCGATATATCGGCGTAATTTTGTAAGGTTTTGCGCCCGGATTTCAGATCGAAAATATTACGAGTCTATAGGGCCTTATGAGAATCTGTTTGTTCGAACCCGACATTCCGCAAAACACCGGCACGATCCTGCGCATGGCGGCATGTCTTGGCGTTCCCGTCGATATTATCGAGCCCTGCGGCTTTCTTCTGACCTCGGCCGCACTCAAGCGTGCCGGGATGGATTATCTGGGCGCTGCGGACTATACACGTCATGCCGATTGGCGTGGCTTTGTGCAGGCGCGTAATGATGGAACCGTTCCGGGGCGTCTGGTATTGCTGACGACCAAGGGGGCGGTGCCCTATTGCGATTTTGACTATCGACCCGATGATATTCTGATGCTGGGCTCCGAAAGCAGCGGGGTGCCCGATCAGGTGCATGATTATGTTGATGCCCGTGTGGTCATTCCGCTTAAACCCGGAATGCGGTCGCTTAATGTCGCGATGGCAACGGCAATGACCCTGGGCGAGGCCCTCAGACAGACCAACAGCTTTCCGGAGAAGGCCTGATGACCAGCACCGATAACGACCTGATCACCCAACACAAGGAAACGGCACGGAACTGGTTCCGTCAGTTGCGTGACGAAATCTGTGCCAGCTTCGAGGCCCTTGAAGACAGCTATACCGGCCCGCTTGCCGATCATCCCGCCGGGCGGTTTGAACGCAAAAGCTGGGAACGCGGTGAAGACCAGGCAGGCGAAGGGCAGGGCGGCGGTGAAATGTCGGTCATGAAG
>CAMPHD010000356.1 GCA_946885765.1 uncultured Thalassospira sp. | reverse complement strand
GGCAAACCAGTCTTTGCCGGTTTCAATCACGGTCATGCAAGCGCCATTACAAGAAATCGACGCGCCCAGAACGATTTTGGACGTATCGAAGGCTGTCGTGAATTCAAAGCGTGTATCGCCGCGCTTTTCGATTTTTCGAACAGTACCGATATTCGTAATGATGCCTGTGAACATTCAATTAATCCGTTATTTTCTCGTAGTTTGCCATGATATCCTCGCCCACTAGACGAATAGAGACACGCAGGAATCGTGATATATCTGACAGGCGACCAAAACCAAGATCCGCGATCATTGCCTTTCCATCCGCCCCTATAACGGATGGTGCGCTGAAATGGACAATGCGATCAACCAGATTATCCCGTACCAGACTGGCAGCAAGAATGCCGCCACTTTCGACCAGCACACGGGTCAGCCCCATTTCTCCCAAACGTTTCATCACGTCATTTAGGTCGAAATGATCATTCTCGCATCTGGCGGAAAGTATTTTCACACCCGTTTCTGCAAACTTTTCAGAAACTTCACGCAAAAGTGCGTCTGATGTCACCACCCAGGTTGGAACATTATTGGCACTTATCACCATAGCCGCGGATAAAGACACCTCACCCTTGCGATCCAGAATGATACGTACAGGTGATTGTTCGTGGCGCCCAGCAATCCGGCATGTCAGGGTCGGGTCATCCGCCAAGACCGTATTCGCGCCGACAAGGATCGCATCATGATTGGCACGCAAAAGATGCCCCTGCTCGCGCGCCGCACTACCGGTTATCCATTTGCTTTCGCCTGATTTTGTTGCCGATCGACCATCCATGGTCGATGCAAGTTTTAGCGTCACCGTTGGACGCCCGGACAGAATGCGCGACAGAAAACCGGAATTGATACGACGTGCTTCGTCGCCATAAAGCCCGACATCAACAATAATTCCAGCATCACGCAACATATCATGGCCGCGCCCCGAAACACGATCATCCGGGTCTTCAAGCGCACTGACGACACGTTTAACACCGGCCTCGATCAGGCCCGCGGCACAGGGGGGTGATACGCCGAAATGACTGCAGGGCTCAAGGGTGACATAAGCCGTCGCATTTCGGGCCTTTTCTGCGGCCTCATCAAGTGCGACACGTTCCGCATGGGGGCGTCCGCCTGGTTTGGTAAAACCGCGCCCGACAATCGTTCCCTGGGGCGCAACCAGGACACACCCGACAGACGGGTTGGGCCAGACATTTCCCATACCGCGTTTTGACAGGCTTAGAGCGACCCGCATGAAATGCCGGTCATCATCCGAAAACGCGGGGGTTGTCATTACTCTGCGTTCGCCTCTTCTTCCCCATCATGCATGTTCTCCACGAACTGTTCGAAGTCGCGGGCTTCACGGAAGTTTTTATAAACCGAAGCATAGCGGACATAAGCAACCTGATCGAGAGCGATCAACGCCCCCATCACCATTTCACCGATTGTGTCGGTTGAAATGTCGCTTTCGCCACTGCTTTCGAGGCGGCGCTGAATACCGTTTAACGCCTTTTCGACGCGCTCGTCCTCAATCGGACGTTTGCGGCAGGCAAGGAAGATTGATCGCGCCAGCTTGTCACGATCAAACAATTCGCGTTGCCCGTCTTTTTTCACCACCATCAATTCACGGAGTTGAACACGTTCAAATGTCGTGAAACGCGATCCGCAGGCCGGACAAAACCGGCGCCGGCGAATGGCGTGATGTTCCTCGGTCGGACGGGAGTCCTTGACCTGAGTGTCTGTATGGCCACAGAACGGGCAACGCATTGTTTTTACTCGCTCCTGAAAGGATCAGGCATAGATCGGAAAGCGTTTGCAAAGGTCTTCGACCTTGGTGCGAACCGCATTCTCGACCTGGGCATTGCCATCAGGATTATCGACAAGGGCATCAAGCACATCACCGATCAATTCGCCGATCTGTTTGAATTCCTCAACACCAAAACCACGCGTGGTGCCTGCTGGCGTACCCAGACGAACACCCGAGGTGATGGTCGGTTTCTCGGTGTCAAACGGAATGCCATTCTTGTTGCAGGTGATCCCTGCACGCTCAAGCGCTACTTCAGCATTGTTGCCCTTAAGTCCCTTGGGACGCAGGTCAACCAGCATCAGGTGCGTATCGGTGCCGCCGGTTACGATATCGAAACCGCGTTTGACGAGAACTTCGGCCAATGCCTTGGCATTATCAACGACTTGCTGCGCATAGCCTTTGAACTCTGGACGCAGTGCTTCACCAAAGGCTACAGCCTTGGCCGCAATCACATGCATCAACGGACCGCCCTGAAGTCCCGGGAAGACAGCCGAGTTGATCTTTTTGCCGATTTCAAGATTGTTCGACAGGATCATGCCGCCACGCGGACCGCGAAGGGTTTTGTGCGTGGTTGTGGTGACAACATCTGCATAAGGAAGCGGGCTCGGGTGAACGCCACCGGCAACCAGACCGGCAAAATGCGCCATATCAACCATAAGCAGCGCACCAACCTTGTCCGCGATTTCACGGAACCGCTTGAAATCGATCTGGCGCGGAATGGCCGACCCGCCTGCAATGATCAGAGCCGGTTTGTGCTCGACAGCAAGGGCTTCGACCTGATCGTAGTCAAGGGTCAGGTCATCTTCGCGCACACCATACTGAATGGCATTGAACCATTTCCCCGAAAGTGCTGGACGTGCACCATGGGTCAGGTGGCCACCCGCATCAAGGGACATACCAAGGATGGTATCGCCGGGTTTGCAAAGGGCCAGCATGACAGCACCATTTGCCTGCGCGCCGGAATGCGGCTGGACGTTGACGAATTCACATCCGAACAGTTCTTTTGCACGATTGATCGCAAGTTCTTCGGCAACGTCGACAAACTCGCAGCCACCATAATAACGCCGTGAAGGGTAACCTTCGGCATATTTGTTGGTCAGAACAGTCCCCTGTGCCTCGATCACGGCCTTGGAAACAATATTCTCGGAGGCGATCATTTCGATCTGGTTCTGCTGACGATCCAGTTCATCAGTCACCGATTTGAATAGTGCCGGATCTGCTTCTGACAAGCTGGTAGAGAAAAAGCCTTTAAACGACATTATGGGGCCTCTCGATACAATGTGGCGGGACCGAACGCTGCAAAGTTCGAAACCCGTACCGGGTTATTGCCAGGTGGCGAAAGAAATCAATCAGGAAGTGACGACAGTTTTTCGACACGACGTTCGTGTCGCCCGCCTTCAAATTCAGTCGTTACGAATGCATCGACGCAATCAAGTGCCGTCGCGTCGCCAAGAAGGCGCGCGCCAAGGCACAAGACATTGGCATTGTTGTGCTGACGGCAAAGTTCGGCTGACAGGCGGTCATGCACCAAAGCGGCACGGATTTGCGGATAACGGTTGGCAGCAATGCTCATGCCAATCCCGGAGCCGCAAACAAGGATGCCGCTCGCCGCATCGCCTTTGATAATCGATTTTGCAACGGCCTGAGCATAATCCGGATAATCGACCGATGCCGATCCGTCAGTACCGAGATCAATCACTTCCCAGCCATTATCGGCAAGCGATTTGATGATTTGGGATTTGAGTTCAACACCACCGTGATCGGCAGCGATGGCAATGGTCTTGGCTGTCATATGCGAGCCCTTGGTAAATACGTCAAACAGTAATTTGGAGCGCCTTTTAGCACATAGCTTCGTAACTGCCAACGGACAGCGGCCTTTGTGCTTAAAGTTTTAGATGGACAACTTTTGAGTGTTCACCCAGCAAGGTTACTACACTTAAAGAAAGATGTTCACACCAGTTACGTTAGAAACAGGTCAATTAAAGAAAAATAATGATATATATACCTTGATATATAGAGCCC
>CAMPHD010000355.1 GCA_946885765.1 uncultured Thalassospira sp. | reverse complement strand
CAATGCCATAAAGGTGGCATCGCCAAAGACACGAGTAACCGCCATGCCGCAACCGGCATGGTCATACGAGGATTGAATGGACAAGATCAAGATTTCCGGCGGCCGCCGGTTGCAGGGCAAAATTGCAATTGGCGGTGCCAAGAACGCGGCCCTTCCGTTGATGGCCGCAGCCCTTCTGACCGATGAAACGCTGACCCTTTCCAACCTGCCGCATCTGGCCGATATCACATCGATGGCCAATCTGCTGGCACAGCATGGTGTCGCGTTGCATCTGAACGGCCATGCGCCCAATGGCGGCCATACCGGTCGCGTTCTGGAAATGACGGCCAGGGAAATCGCATCGACGACCGCACCTTATGATCTGGTCCGCAAAATGCGGGCATCGGTTCTGGTGCTGGGACCGCTGGTCGCGCGTTGCGGTGTGGCACGTGTGTCGCTGCCCGGTGGCTGTGCCATCGGTAACCGTCCGGTTGACCTGCATCTGAAGGCGCTTGAAGCCATGGGTGCCGAAATCCACCTGACCGAGGGCTATATCGAAGCCCGCGCGCCAGAGGGGCTCAAGGGCGGGCATGTCCTGTTCCCGCAGGTATCCGTTGGCGCGACCGAAAATGCCCTGATGGCAGCATCCCTTGCCGATGGTGTGGTGACAATCGCCAATGCCGCGCGTGAGCCGGAAGTCAGCGATCTGGCCCATTGCCTTGTCGCGATGGGCGCCGAGATTGAAGGTATCGGCACCGACACGCTGAAAGTCACCGGCAAGCCGCGCCTGCATGGGGCGGAATATTCTGTGGTGCCTGATCGTATCGAAACCGGGACCTATGCCATTGCCGCCGCCATTACAGGCGGCGAGATCGAACTGGTCGGGACCAGGGCCGAACTGATCGAAAGCCTGATCGTGTCGATGCGCAAGGCAGGCGTCGAGATCGAGGAAACCGAGGGCGGCATGATCGTGCGCGGCAATCGCGCGACGCTTAAGGGTGTTGATGTCATGACCGAACCCTATCCCGGCTTCCCGACCGACATGCAGGCGCAGTTCATGGCGCTGATGGCGGTGGCCAATGGCGCATCCATGATCACCGAAACGATTTTTGAAAACCGTTTCATGCATGTGCCGGAACTGAGCCGCATGGGCGCTGATGTCAACGTGCATGGCCGGTCCGCCATCGTACGCGGCAGTGCCAAACTGTCGGGTGCCGAAGTCATGGCGACCGATCTTCGCGCATCGGTATCGATGGTACTTGCGGGCTTGGCAGCCGAGGGCGAGACGATTATTAACCGTGTCTATCATCTGGACCGCGGTTATGAACGGCTGGAAGAAAAACTTGGCGCCTGCGGGGCGCAGATCGAACGTGTCCATGTTCCTGCATAATTGCAGGGATCATTGGCCTTTGGGCCGGGGCGACAGACAAACGCGTAAGGCGACTGATTGATGAGTGACGAAAAGCTGGTGCTGGCCCTGCCAAAGGGGCGCATTCTTGACGAGGTAATGCCGCTGGTGCGTGCGGCCGGTATCGAACCGGAAGCCGCATTTGACGATCCGAAATCCCGGGCCCTGCGTTTCGCCACCAATCATCCGCATATCGATATCATTCGTGTGCGCAGCTTCGATGTCGCCACCTTCGTTGCCTTTGGGGCTGCCCATATCGGGGTCTGCGGCAATGATGTGCTGATGGAATTCGATTATTCCGAGATTTATGCACCGCTTGATCTCGATATCGGCCATTGCCGCCTTGCTGTGGCCGAGCCCGAAGAAATGATCGATGGTGATGATCCGTCGCGCTGGTCGCATGTCCGTGTCGCGACCAAATATCCCAACGTCACCCGCAATCATTTTGCCGCCCGTGGTGTTCAGGCCGAATGCATCAAGCTGAACGGGGCGATGGAACTGGCACCAACCCTTGGCCTGTGCCGTCGCATCGTTGATCTTGTATCGACCGGCAACACGCTTAAGGCCAACGGGCTTCGCGAAATTGAACATATTGCCGATGTCACCTCGCGTCTGATCGTCAACCGGGCGGCGCTTAAAACCCGCCCGACCGATGTTCAGCCCTGGATCGACCGTTTTTCCGAGGTACGCAATGCCGATTAAACTTTCGATCACGGATGCCGATTTCGAAGAAGGCTTTGTCAAACTGCTTGGCATGAAGCGGGAATCGGATGCCGATGTTGATGTCGCGGTTGCCAATATCATTGCCGATGTCCGCAAACGCGGCGATATCGCGGTATGTGATTACACCAACAAGTTTGACCGTCTGAACATCGATGCCGCCGGCATGGCGGTGACAAAGGACGAAGTCGATGCTGCGATTGCCGCAGTCGATGCCGACCTTCTGAAATCGCTGAAACTGGCCGCTGAACGCATTCGTTCCTATCACGACCGTCAAATGCCGTCTGACGAACGTTATACCGATGCGACCGGGGTCGAACTCGGCTGGCGCTGGCGTCCGGTATCGGCCGCCGGTCTTTATGTGCCCGGTGGGCTGGCATCCTATCCGTCATCGGTCCTGATGAACGCCATACCGGCCAAGGTTGCCGGTGTGGAACGTCTGGTGATGGTGGTGCCGACCCCGGACAATAAAATGAACCCGCTGGTTCTGGCCGCTGCACGCATTGCCGGTGTTGATGAAATTTACCGTATCGGCGGGGCGCAGGCCGTTGCCGCCCTTGCCTATGGCACGGAAACCATCAAGCCGGTCGACAAGATCGTTGGTCCGGGCAATGCCTTTGTCGCCGCTGCCAAGCGCCGCGTTTTCGGGCAGGTCGGGATTGACATGATTGCCGGCCCGTCGGAAATCCTTGTGGTTGCCGATGGCAGCAATGATCCAGGCTGGGTCGCGGCTGATCTGCTGTCGCAGGCCGAACATGATCCGGTGGCACAGTCGATCCTGATTACCGATGACGCAGGTTTTGCCGATCGTGTGCAGGAAGCCATTGATGCCCATCTTGAAAAACTGCCACGTGCCGAAATCGCCGGGGCAAGCTGGCGCGACTTTGGTGCAATTGTCTTGGTTGAAAATCTGACGCAGGCTCCGGCCTTGGTTGACCGGATTGCACCGGAACATCTTGAACTGGCTGTGGATGACCCGGACGCACTTGCCGAAGACATTCATCATGCCGGTGCCATTTTCCTTGGCCGTTACACGCCCGAGGCGATTGGCGATTATGTTGCCGGACCAAACCACGTTCTGCCAACCGCCCGTTCGGCGCGTTTCTCGTCGGGTCTGGGCGTGCTTGATTTCATCAAGCGGTCGTCATTGATCAAATGCACGCCTGAAAGTCTGGCCAAAATCGGCCCGGCGGCGATTGCACTGGCCGAAAGCGAAGGTTTGCAGGCACACGGACTTTCTGTGGCGATCCGGTCCAACCGCATGTAAGCTGTTGCAGTGCAGCGCCGAGGGATCGCAGGGAGACTAAGATGGCAGAAATTGCAGACAACCAATGCATTGCCGGTATCTATCTCGACGAGAAATACAAGGTGCGTCGCCGCCCCGAGGTCGAGCATGAGCAGGCGGTGGCCATCTATGACCTTCTGGAAGAAAACCATTTCGCGCCAAAGGGCGGCTTCGAAGGGCCGTATTCGGTTCACATGCGCATCGAGGACAACCGCATCTATATGGATGTGCGCGGCGATGACGATACCGAAAACCTGACCACCATTGTCGTGCCGTTAACGCCGTTCCGCCGGATCGTGAAGGATTACTTCATGATCTGCGAAAGCTATTACGACGCGATCAAAAAGGCGACAGCATCACAGATTGAAACCATCGATATGGCGCGTCGCGGCCTGCATAACGAAGGATCGGAACAGCTTCGCGAACTGCTGTCGGAAAAGGTGACGATTGATGAAAATACCGCGCGTCGCCTGTTTAC
>CAMPHD010000354.1 GCA_946885765.1 uncultured Thalassospira sp. | reverse complement strand
CGAACGCACCCAGACCATTCATGCCTTCTGGCTACAGGCCAACAAGGTGACCAATCCGCGCTCCAAGATCGAGATTTACGACAAGATCCTTGAACTGTCGCCGGGCGACCCGGAAGTCATGGCCTATAAGGCCGATGCCGCCCTTCAGCTTGGTGATCGCGACTGGGCGCTTAGCCTGTGCAACCGGCTTCTGGCCGAGGCACCGGATAATGCCAATGGCTATTATCAGCGGGCGTGTGCCAATGCCGGGCTGGGGTACAAGGAAGCCGCCCTTGCCGATCTGCAACGTGCGGTCGCCCTGTCGGATGCCATGCGCCAACCTGCCTGGACCGAGATCGAGTTTGAGCCGCTTCGCGATCTTCCGGAATTTACCGAAATCCTTGGAAATCCGGAACAATCTTCGCCAGCCGAATAGCATCTGCTTGTGCTGCGCAGGCCATGATCAAAACAAAACCCCGGCAGTTATTCTGCCGGGGTTTTTCAAATAATTCTGTCGTTGGCCTTATCCGGCCAATTCATTCCACAGCGGATGGATCGGTGCGACATCATTTTCGATCTCGCTGAACCGGGCGTCGCAGTCAAAGAAGTAGTTGTCGGCAAGGTCATCATTGACCTGTGATACTTCGCCAACGATCACCGGGCCTTTGCCTTCTTCGCCATAGAAGCGATGCACAAGCGTACGCGGCAGGGTGACACTTTGGCCGGGTTCGAGGATAACCTTGCCGCCAGCCGGAAGGATATTGAGCTTGCCATCAGTGCGGACATGCACGTCATTGACCATGTCCATTTTGCCGTCTTCGGTCAGATTGGTCAGTTCGATCACCAGATTGCCGCCGCCGCGTACAATGATGTCTTCCATTTTGACCTTGTGGTAATGCCACGGGCATTCCTGATTTTCGCCGACAATCATGATTTTTTCGGCATAGGGGACTTCGCCCGGCTGACGCAGGATGCCATTGCGCAGGCAAAACAGGATCAGGCCGCGACGGGCAAAATCGCCTTCGCCGTAATCGGTTACGTCCCAGCCCATCTGATGGGTACGGCACCATTTCGCAAGATCAGGCTCGGCATCCCACTGCGCCGGGGAATAATGACCCCAGAAGGGCAGTTTGAAGGAAATGGACTCGAACAGTTCCTTGGCATGCGTGATATGAGCATTGATATCGGAACGGCGCATGGACGACCTCGTAAAGCTTTTGCATGTTTGAATGGATTGGCCTGTGCGAAGCGCAGGCGTTGCTGGCTTTTAGCATGTTCGGATACGGATTGCGACCCAATTTGAATGCATTCAAATTCCCGGTGCATGATTTCGCAAACCTGCAAAATGACTGCCCTGATTTTGTCGATTTTGTTCCGTCTGATAAGGTCTTTGAAGCAAAATTTATGCGTCCAGCGGAACAACAATAATCAAGGAAACACGGGCATGTCTTCTTCTTCGGGATTTGCAAAATTCGTTGCTGCAATCGTGGTCAGTGCCGGTATTGCCGGTGCCGGATGGCTGGTCGGCAAGGGGCTGTCGGACATGCGGTCGCTTGATCGGTTCGTGACCGTCAAGGGATTGGCAGAGCGCGATGTCGTTGCGGATCGTGCGGTGTGGCCGATTACCTATGTCGCGACCGATGATGTTTTGCAAAACGCGCAGGCCAAGATCGAAAGCGATACGACCGCGCTTTTGGCGTTTCTTGAAACGCATGGCATCACCAAGGACATGACCGAGTTGCAAAGCCTTCAGGTGACCGATCAGCTTGCGCAATCCTATCGTTCCGGTCCGATTGAAAGCCGTTATATCGTCAGTCAAACCATTCAGGTCCGCACCGACAATGTCGATGCCATCGTCGCGGCAACGCAGGATATCGGCAAATTGCTTCAGGGTGGTATCGTTCTGGGTGGGCAGGGTTATAATCCCGGCCCGAGTTTTATGTTCACCAAGCTTAACGACATCAAGCCGGAAATGATTGCTGCCGCAACTGCCAATGCCCGCGATGCGGCCCAGCAGTTTGCAACCGATTCCGGTGGCCGTCTGGGCGGTATTCGCCGCGCAACGCAGGGATTGTTCCAAATTCTTCCGGCTGATGGTGCGCCGAACAGCACGGAAAGCCAGCAGATCAATAAAACCGTGCGCGTTGTTACCACCATGGAATATCTGATCGAGGATTGATCTTATTTGGCCGGGCCTGTTGACCGGGCCGGTCGACTTGTCCGGTTGACTTGCCCGGTTGACTTGTCTGGCAAAAATGGTTCTATGCGGCGCATGGCGCAGCTGATCCTTTTTAACAAGCCGTATGGCGTTCTGACCCAGTTTACCGACCGTGAAAACGGTCGGGCGACGTTGGCTGACTATATCGATCTGCCCGGTGTCTATGCCGCCGGGCGGCTGGATCGCGATAGTGAAGGGTTGCTGCTGCTGACAGATAACGGGCCGCTGAATGCCCAGATCGCCCATCCGAAATTCAAAAAACCGAAAACCTATTGGGTTCAGGTCGAGGGCGAGCCGACCGAAGAAGCCCTTGCCGCCCTTCGTGGCGGGGTCGAGTTGAAAGACGGCATGACCCGCCCGGCGCGTGCGCGCCTGATGGGGGAGCCGGAAAATCTTTGGCCGCGCGATCCGCCCGTGCGGTTTCGCAAATCGGTGCCGACAAGCTGGATCGAGCTTAGCATTACCGAAGGCCGCAACCGGCAGGTCCGCCGCATGACGGCGGCTGTCGGGTTTCCGACCCTGCGTCTGATCCGCTATGCTATCGGTGACTGGACGCTGGATGATCTTGCGCCCGGTGACTGGCAGGCCATCGAGGTCAGTGCACCGGAAGCCACCCCGATACAGGTCAAGCCCCTGCCGGGGAATATGCATGCCAGCCGGCGGCCCCGCACCGAGGGCGACGGTAAAAACACATTCCGGCCCGCACGACCGCAAAAGTCGCGCAACCCCAAACAGTCACGCGGCGGCAAGCCGCGCGCACCCAAAGGATAAAGGCAATGCTGAGTTATCTGCACGGCTTTCACGCGGGCAACTTTGCCGATATTCACAAGCATGCCGCGATGCGGATGATCCTTGATTATCTGTGCAAAAAGGAAAAACCGTTTTGCGTGATCGATACCCATGCCGGGTCAGGCTGGTACGATCTTGGCAGTGCGCAGTCGGCGAAAACCGGTGAATGGAAAAACGGCATCGCCGCCGCCCAGCAAAAGGGAAATGCCCCCAAACAGATGCAGCCCTTCCTTGATCAGATCGCGGCGTTTGATCCGATTGCCAAGGGCCGCGATTACGGCGTGTTCGAGGATGATGACCTTAAGGGGCCGTTTTATCCGGGATCGCCATTTATCATGCGCGAATTGCTGCGTGATCATGATGAAATGATCCTGATGGAATTGCATCCGCGCGAATATGACCTGCTGGAATACAGTGTTGAACGCGATCCGCGTATTCACCTGCACAAGCGCGACGGTTACGAAGGACTGGTTGGCATGATGCCGCCGGCCATTCGGCGGGGCCTGGTCCTGATGGACCCGAGTTACGACGTGAAACAGGATTATCAGAAGGCGGCGAGTTCAATCAAACGCGCCTGGGAACGGTGGGAAAACGGCATTTTCATGCTGTGGTATCCGATCCTTGAGGCCGGGTTTGATGCCGAACTGCGTGAAAACTTTGCCCGGATCAAAGCCAAGGGCGGTGTGCTTTGTGCGGAGCTTTCGACCAATCAGGGCGGAGCGAAGGGACGCATGCGCGGCACGGGACTTATGATCATCAATCCGCCTTATGGATTTGATCAGGAGTTTGATGAGATCGGTCAGTGGCTGTGTGATGCCGTCAAATTGCCGGGGCCTGCAACGCACCGGACCCATTGGCTGGAGCCGTCGCAATAGTGTTGCACGGGCAAACTGATCGGGAC
>CAMPHD010000353.1 GCA_946885765.1 uncultured Thalassospira sp. | reverse complement strand
TAACCGTGTTCGGACGGGGTTGCCGAACAGATGAAGTCTTTGCCCGGGACTTTCCCGGCAGCAAGGAATTCGCCTTTTGCCCAATCACCCATGATCTGCATGGCGGCATCGCCATTCATGACCATTGCCGTTGCAAGGTTCCAGTCACGGCCCGGGAAGTCGGCATCGACATAACCGCGGATTTTGCGCATCTGGTCGAACACGGCTTTCATCGTGTCGGATTTGAGCGCGTCTTCGTCGAGGTCAACCAGGGCTTGCTGGTAGAATTCCGGACCGCCAAGGCCCAGAACGACGGTTTCAAAGACGGTTGCGTCCTGCCAAGGCTGACCACCATGGGCGACTGGCGTGATGCCCGCAGCTTTGAGCTTGTCAGCAAGGGCGTTGAATTCGTCCCAGGTTTTCGGCGCTTCGGTGGCACCAACTTTGGCCAGCAGTTCCGGGTTTGCCCAGATCCAGTCAACACGGTGGATGTTTACCGGAACGGCAACATAGTCGCCTTCATATTTCATGACGCTCTGAATTGCCGGGGGGATAACCTTGTCCCAGCCTTCTGCTTCGGCAACGTCATTGAGATCAGCGAGTGCACCTTGTTCTGCCCAATCCTGGATCGCAGGACCTTTAAGCTGAACGGCTGCCGGAGCATCTCCCGACAGAACGCGCGAACGCAACACGGTCATGGCTGCGTCACCGCCGCCACCGGCAACCGGGCTATCAACCCATTTGCCACCATGTGCTTCGAAATCTTCTTTCAGGGCTGAGACAGCTTTGGCTTCACCGCCCGAGGTCCACCAATGCAGGACTTCGGCGGTCGGTTCAGCATGTGCAAAGCTTGCAGTCGCGAGAGCAGAGAACGCCACACCGGTGGCGAGAATGGTTTTGCGCAGATTCATTTAGGTTTCCTCCCTGGCTTTAAACCAATTGCAGCGACAACATGCTGCCAAGGGGGACCCTTTGCACTCACAAAACTGTAACAGGGCGTTTCCAGAATGCGAACTGAAACAAACTGTTACAAAAATAGCAGGATATGACGTAAATCATATTGCATGGCAGCAAAGATAATTAGCGCATTTCGTTGCAAGACAGTTGTTCCAGTGATGCACAATTCGATGAAATGCACCCGCATTTGTAACAGAACGACAAAGAAGCATGCGGGATTGAGTTTAGATGTCCGGGGGAAGGAATGAAAAGCCCGCGACAAGTGGGGCGACGCTACCGCATTGGTCTGCGCACCGCTAAGATACCTTGACAGGGATCGGTTTCACATTATTAATCGCTGCCATGAAAAACGTTATTTGCCTGTTTGCTGATTTCTATTACGGCCCTGCCACATAAGGCGGGAGCGTTTTTCTATGTTCAACCGCTGCGTCGTTGGCGGTTGATTATACAAGACAGGCACCGGCATCGCAGCTCTTTGGAGACCGACGATGCCTTTTTTATTTCCATCTCGTCCCAGGATCGGGATTTTCGGGTTCGGTGCCTTCGGGCGTTTGACAGCCCGACATCTGGCGGATTATTTCCCGCTTTTTGTCCATGATATCAATCCACATGCCGTATCGGCAGATATTTTGGAATCTGCCTGCGGAAACATCCGCGTCGTAGATGTCATGACGGCGGCAAAATGCGATATCGTTATTTTGGCTGTTCCGGTAACGGCGATGAGGTCTGTAATCGCGACCATTTCACCGCATTTGCGGGCGGGTGCCATTGTTCTGGATGTCGGGTCCGTCAAAATGGAACCGGCGCGCATGATGCTGGAAGGGCTTCCCGATCATGTCGATATTATCGGGACCCATCCGTTATTTGGGCCGCAAAGCGCACGGGATGGCATATCAGGACTCAAGATCGCGATATGCCCGGTGCGGGGGCGTCAATTCCGCCGGGTTGGTGCATTTCTGCGCCATCTTCTGGGCCTTAAGGTGTTTGTTGTCACCCCGGAGGCACATGACCGCGAGGCAGCGGTCGTGCAGGGGGTGACACACTTGATTGCCAAGGTTCTGGTGCAGATGGGCCCGTTGCCAGCACGTATGACAACAGCAAGTTTTGATTTACTGGTCAAAGCCACCGAAATGGTGCGTTACGACGCGCCTGGTGTTTTCTGGGCGATTGAAAATGCCAATCCATATGCCGGTGCTGTAAGGGAACAGTTCTTTGAATTGGCAACGGGTGTGCGTGACCAATTGGCTGACACCCCATGCGCAGAGGCGGCGCTTAAGGTCGAATGAGCAGGTATGTACTATGTGATTATATTGCATCGCCGCATGAATGCCGGAGCCTGAAATATATGATTTGGCTCGTTTTTAACGGTTATTGACTCCATAAGTGTCGAGATTGAACCCATTCAATTGTGACATTTTGGAATAGATGATATGCATTCTTTGGTGGTTGAGAGATGCGGTACTTATGGGCATATTGCATTGCAGAAAGTGAAGTGCTGAACGCGCCAGACAAAAGTGGAAGCCCCGCAGGCTAGCGTTCTTTTTCTTAACCCAAGGAGGTTCAACATGTTCTTGTCCAGTATTCTCGTTGCTGTTCGCCGTTGGGCCTATGCACGCTCTGTCGCGAATGAACTCTACAATCTCGACAAGCGTGACCTGGATGATGTCGGAATTTCTCACTGGCAGATCAAAGACGTGGCACGCAAAGCTGCCCGCGACGCGATCGCTTAAGCCAGAACAAGTTTCGACAGCGCCAGTTAGTAGGCAGCTGTGTAAGCAGAAGCCGGACATTTTGTCCGGCTTTTTGTTTTTGTATCTGATTTTGATGTTAAAGCACCTATGCCGCGCCTGCCGGGACGCGGCTAAAATTTTGCTTCCTTTCTCCTGTGTGCTTCGCGTCTTCTGCGAAGGCAATGCGAGTCGGAAAACCGGTATCTCAAATGATCATCTTTTCGGGCTAAACAGTTGAAGCGATAAGCATTCGCAGATAATTTTGTGCGAATGATTTTTACTTCATCGCTAACTTTAAGAAGTTTTCCAAAAAACACCTAAATTATTGATAATGGTAATCAAAGTCGCCGTTTTTACTTGAAAAGAACGGTGGGCGATCCCACTATTTGGGCAGCCCAATCATCAGGAGTGCCACCATGAAAGGTGATCCAAAGATCATCGGTTTCCTTAATCGCGTTCTGACCAATCAGTTAACCGCGATTAACCAGTATTTCCTGCATGCCCGTATGTTGCGCGACTGGGGCGTCGAAGAAATGGGCGAATACGAATACAAGCTTTCGATCAAGGAAATGAAACGTGCCGATGACAGCATCGAACGTATCCTGTTCCTTGAAGGTCTGCCCAATCTTCAGAATCTGAACAAGCTTATGATCGGCGAGAATGTCGAGGAAATTGTTTCCTGCGATATGAAGTTCGAATTGGCAAGCCTGCCGCTTCTGCGCGAGGCGATTGCCGCCTGCGAAAAAGCCGAAGACTTCGTGACCCGCGACCTTTTGGTAAAATTCCTTGAAGATCAGGAAGAACATGTCGACTGGCTCGAAACAGAGCAGTGGCAGATCGAGAATGTCGGGATGCAGAATTACATTCAAAGCCGTTCTGGCGACGGCGACTAACAATTCAGGAGCTTTACGCCATGAAGGGTAACAAGAAGGTTATCGATGCGCTGAACAAACAGCTTACGGCTGAATTGTCCGCCGCTGACCAGTACAACACCCACGCCGAGATGTATCTCGATTGGGGTTTACATGCGCTTTATACCCGCATGCACCATGAAAAGGACGAGGAACTCGAACATGCAAAACGCCTGATCGAGCGTATTCTGTTCCTTGAAGGCGTGCCCGATACCGCGTCGCGCAGCCCGATCAAGATCGGCAAAACAGTGCCCGAGATGATGAAAAACGATCTTGAGCACGAATATCATGAGATCCATCTTCTGAAAATGGCGATCAAA
>CAMPHD010000352.1 GCA_946885765.1 uncultured Thalassospira sp. | reverse complement strand
AACAGGAACAGCGCCATCATGGTTTTGTAAATCTGGTCGGGATCAAGGGTCGGATTGATTTCACCGTCAAGCTGCGCGTCCTCGACAAGGGCGCGGATCGCGGCAATCAACCCGCTATTGCGCATCAGATCATGCACCGCCCCCTTGCGCGGGGAAAACACCATCTGCTGCAAAAGAACCTGCCACATGCCGGGTTTTAGCGCGATCTGGGCAAAGCGATGCGATGCGATATGCATCAGCTTGTCCACAAAACACCATTCCGGGTCCATGGTATGAAGCGCCTGCGCAATCGTTGCCGCCATCTGCTCGCCCACACAGCAGATCAGCAATTGTTCCTTGGTCTCGAAATGGCTGAAAATCGTGCCCTCGGCCACACCGGCCCGCTCGGCAATCATCCGGGTCGATGTCTTGTCAAACCCCGTCTCGCAAAAGCATTGCCGCGCGGCTTCAAGGATGTTTTCACGAGTCTGTTCACGCCTGGCCGCCCGACTGTTCACACCGGTCTGCATAAGACATCCCTTATTTAACTGAGCACACTCACTGAGTAAACTCAATTAATCCTGATACCAACTGCTGTCAATTACCTGCTGTGCGGATTACGCCCCTAACGCGCCTCTGCCGCGCGGAGCCTGCGACTGTTCCGCAGCCCCAGATAACTGTGTATCGCCAGCGTCGCGATCACGATTGACCCGCAAATCAATGTCGTGCTGCTTGGCACCTCATCAACTACCAGCCACACCAGAAGCGATCCGAAAATCGCCTCGTTCAGCATGATCAGGCCTGCCTCGGCGGCCGGGATTTTCTTGGCCCCGGCGGTGATGAACAGAAACGACAGCGGCAAAACAAGACAGCCCAGCAGGATCAGCCAAAGCGGATCAAGCGGTTGAAGGGCCAGCGGGTCTGCGCTTGGCACCATGATGAGCGTCGCCAGAAACGCGCCCACCATCATCGCACGCACCGCATCAATATGAATGCGCGTGCCGACCACATTGAAATAACACGCCATGCAGATCGCCGTACCAAGCGCCAGAATATCACCAAGCGTATTGGCCCCGCCAAACCCCGCCCCGACAATCGCCGCAAGCGAGACAAACACCACAACCGACGCAATCCATGTCCGCATCGCCAGAACGCGCTTGAACACAAACACCGCAATCAGGGCCGATAATAACGGGGTTGCGGCAATGATCACCAATGTATTGGCCGCATCGGTATTGCGGATCGACAGGATGAAACAGGCACTGGTGCCGCCATAAAACAGCCCGGCCAGCATTTCATCACGGGTCGGAATCATCGCATGACGCAATGACTGGCGACGCCGCACCCCGCGCCAGAACGCGATCAGGGCAAGCGTTGACCCAAGGATCAGCAACCGCCAGAACGCGGTTGTCATGTCATCGGCCTTGACCAGCCTGACCAGAAGCGCATCGGGACTGATGATCAGAACCCCGATCAGCACACGCCACGCACCGTGCAAAGCGGCAATTTTAAACCGTCCTGATCCCATTTCGTCCGCGTCCCCTGATTGTTTTATGCCACCCGTTTCGGGCTTGGCTTTCTTGTGCGACGGATTGCGATTGATGACAAATCCAAATTTCTCATCAATCGATCAGCATTGCTTATGCAATCAGGCCGTATTTCACACAAAAGAAATGGTTTTGTTTGCGCGCCAAGGCCGATAAGTTGGAACCGTTTTCGCCACACCAAATCACGAGGATCAAATCCATGGCCGGAAAAATCGACACCCGCCTTGCCGAACTCGGCATCACCCTGCCCCAGGCAAATGCCCCGGTTGCCAATTACGTGCCCTATGTCCGTTCGGGCAATCTTGTGCATGTCTCGGGTCAGATCACCATGGAAAACGGCGAACTGAAATTCATCGGCAAGCTTGGCCGCGACTATCAGGTCGAAGACGGCCAGAAAGCCGCCCGCCTCTGCGCGCTTAACCTCATCGCACAGGTCCGGGCCGCGATTGGCGATCTTGATAATGTCAAACGCGTCGTCAAACTGAACGCGTTCGTCAATTCCGACCCGTCCTTCACCGATCAGCCCAAGGTCGTCAATGGCGCATCCGACACCATGGTCGAAGTTTTCGGCGATGCCGGCAAACACGCCCGCTCTGCCGTTGGCGTTGCGTCCCTGCCGCTCGGCGTTGCGGTCGAAATCGACGGCATTTTCGAAGTCGCGTAACGACCCGATCCATCTGCCAAACCAAAACCGTCATTCCCGCGAAAGCGGGAATCCAGTCAGTTGTGCCACAGCCTCAAACCCCGCGACAGAACCCGCAGCCCCATGGACTCCCGCCTGCGCGGGAGTGACGAACGGATGGAAAGCGCCCTGCCCAAAACCGTCATTCCCGCGCAGGCGGGAATCCATATCCCACGCTGCTTTGTGGATCGTGGCTTCGGACCAAAATTAAGCCGGGCACATGCCCGGCATTTTCGTTACTCGACAGTTTTTGCCAACTGTTCAATCACGGTTCCCCAGCCGTCAAAGAAGCCCATTTCCTGATGTTTCAGGGAATCTTCGGTATTTCGATGCAGCACATGCGCCCGGTACCGTGTCCCGCTGCCCTCTGGCGTGAATGTTATGATCGCGGTCAATGCCAGCCACGGTTCGATGGGGCGCCATCCCTCGCGCAGGACCGTCGTCCAGACAAGCCGGCTTTCAGGAACCGCTTCCAGAAAACAGCCTTCGACATGGGGCTGAAAATCTTCGTCCCCCTGGCGCATCTGTGTCTCGAACCCGCCCCCGGCCCGCAGGTTCAGCTTGATCACCTTGCATTCCATCGGGGCCGGTATCCACCATTTTTCAAGATGCTCCGGCGTGCTCCATGCTTTCCAGACGGATGCTGGCGATGCCTTGATGAAACGCTCGACCGTCAGTTCGGACTGATTAACTGCCATCTTCGGATCTCCCGATCATTTGGATTTCGACATAATCGGCAAGGCGATCGGCCTGCGCCTGCCAATGTTTCCGCTGTTCTGAAAGCCATGCTTCGGCGGCGGCCAGTCTCTCGGCATTGATCCGGCACGTGCGCACACGCCCGACCTTTTCCGAACGGATCAGGCCATCACTTTCCAGAACATGCAGATGCTTCATGAAAGACGGCAACCCCATGTCAAAGGGTTCCGCCAGTTCCTTCACCGATGCTGGTCCTTGCGTCAGCCGGCTCAGCACCGCCCTGCGTGTCGGATCGGCAAGCGCATGAAAGGCCGCATCAAGAGATGATTGATAGTTTTCCATTTGGCGAACTATAATCAACAGTTCTCCTTTTGGCAAACTGTTTTTTCCTAAAAATTCCCCCTTGACCTTACCCTTACTTGAGGTTCTATGACCTAGCGCATCACGAATTCAGGAGAATGGCGATGCGTGTTTTTATTCTGGGTGGAAGCGGCCTGATCGGGGCGGCGATTGTGCGTAACCTGATCGCCGCCGGGCATCATGTTTTTGCGCTGGCACGAAGCGAAAACAGTGCCGCCCATCTTGCCGTCATGGGCGCATGGCCGATCCGGGGCGATATTCACAATCCCGGCCCATGGTGCGATAAACTGCCCGTCGTCGATGCCGTCATTCATGCCGCATGTGATTTTTCGGCGGATATGGGCGGGGTTGATGCCGGGATGCTGATCGAGCTGCTCCGCACCCTGCATCGCCAGTCCGGGCCAAAGGCCCCCGCCCTGCCGCGCTTCATCTATACCGGCGGAAGCTGGCTTTACCCCTCGATCAAATCGGGCGATCACATCCATGATGAAACCGCACCCTTTGCCCCGCAGCCGGGCTTTGAATGGATGATCGCAGGCCTGACCAAAATCCTGTCCGATCCGGCCCTGCATGGCATGGTGATCCATCCGGCCACGGTTTATCGCACCGATCCGCCGTTTCGGACACGCCCGAC
>CAMPHD010000351.1 GCA_946885765.1 uncultured Thalassospira sp. | reverse complement strand
CGACTCGATCCGAACGAAGAGGATGTTCCACAACTGACCCCGCGGGAACGCGAAGTTCTGGCACTTTTGGCCGAAGGACGCCCGAACAAGGATATTGCGCGTCACCTCGACCTGCGCGAGATCACGGTGAAATATCACCTGAAAAACATTTACCGCAAACTGCATGTGTCGAACCGCGCGCAGGCGGTCAAAATCGCACTGGAAGATATGGCGCGCGCCGGAACGTTGTAGTATGTTCGACAAAGGCAGCGCTATTTCGTGCCTGAAACCCGGCTCGTGATTTCACGGGCCGTTTTTCTTTGGCTGTTTTGGCTGCTCCCCTCGTAATGTCATCTTGAGCGAGGAAGTTATCATGACCGTGCGTATTGCCCTTGTCGGGGATTTCAACCCGGCTGTTACCGCCCATCAGGCCATCCCCAAAGCCATCAATATTGCGGCTGCCGAAATCGGCATTTCCGCCGAATATGACTGGATCGCGACGCCGCGTCTTGATGGCGGTGAGCAGCAGATACTGTCTGGCTATGACGGGATGTGGTGTGTTCCGGCAAGTCCGTATGACAGTCTTGAAGGTACGCTTGCCGCGATCCGGTTCGTACGCGAGAACGATATTGCGTTTCTGGGCACATGCGGCGGCTATCAGCATGCTATTCTGGAATATGCGCGTAATGTTCTGGGTCTTGCCAATGCCGCGAATGCCGAAATTGATCCCGATGCGGAACTGCCCCTGATTGCGCCGCTGACCTGTGCGCTGATTGATCAGGATGGCGGGATTGATCTGGCCGGGGGCAGTTTGATTAGCGGTTATTGCGGATCGGATCACCTGACCGAAACCTATCGGTGCAGTTACGGGTTTAACCGTGATTATGCCGGGCTGCTGGACGGGCAGGCGTTGCAGATTGGGGCCTGGGATGCGGATGGCGATCCGCGCGCGGTGGAATTGCGCAATCATCGTTTCTTTATCGGGACAGCCTTTCAGCCCGAACGATCCGCCCTGCGAGGTGAAAATCATCCGCTGATCACGGCCTTTGTCAAAGCCGCATCGGAAAAATAACCCGATAAAAAAGCACCCCCGTGATCAACGCGGGGGTGCAGTCCATGAGACGGAGAGTCTCAGGCACGTTCGGGCAGGTTGTGTGCCCGGACATTCGGTGATGTCGTGTTTGCGGATGATGGCGGCGTTCTGCCCGACTGGATGATGAAAACACCCGACAGGATCATGGCGGTCGCAACGATATCGGTTGCGGATACCGGTTCGTCCAAAATCAGGCTACCGGTCAGAAGGCCGATAACCGGCGGGATGTATGTTACCCCGGCGGTTTTGACTGCGCCCAGTTTTCCGATCAGGAAGTAATAGCACATATAGGCAATGCCGGTGCCGAACATGCCAAGGCCGATGAAAAGCCCGGTAGCAATTTTCCAGTTGGTAAAGATCGCGTCCATACCGGAAAAATCGCAAATCAGCAGAAGCGTTACCGCTGAAATACCAAGCTGATAGGTGCAAAGCGCAATTGGCGAAATGCCAAGCGGGCTTAGGAATTTGCGAACATAAACAAATGAAAGCCCGACGCACCCCGACCCGATGGCGACATAAACGACACCCATCAGATCAATACCCGACGTGCCACTTTCCCACGGCTTGGCAATGATCAGGACACCGGAAAAGCCAAACAGCAAACCGCTGACCGAACGGATATTAACCGGTTCACTGCGCAGAAAAATCGCCGCCGTGATAAAGGAAAACATCGGGATCACGCCGCTTAGCATTCCGGCAACGCTGGATGGCAGAAGCGAAATGCCCTTGGCAAAGGCGAGGTAATAGACGGTGGCCGCGAGGAGTGACATGACGATGAAATGATGCGTATGGCGCAGATGTTGCCAATGCAGCACCTTGCGCGCCATCGCAAATGCCAGAACCGGCAGAAAGCCCATGATGACCCGCACGGTTACGACCTGCATCGGCGAGATCAGGCTGCTTGCCGTTTTGTTGAACAAAAAGGTCATGCCCCAGCACAGGGCAAGAAAGCCAAAGACGATATAGGCGTTGTTCTTCATGGCCGGAACTTTCGTGGGGGTAATGCTGTGATTGTAGGTCCGGCCGGAATGACGTACAAATCATGTTATCTGGATCATGGAATAGAAAATCTGCATCATGACTTCATATCCACCCCTGAATTCCTTGCGTGCTTTCGAAGCATCTATTCGATTGAATAGTTTTTCTCTTGCCGCGGAGGAGCTGAACGTGACCCCCGGTGCCGTCGGGCAGCAGATCAGGAAGCTTGAAGACTGGCTGGGTGTCGAGCTGTTTACCCGCGCGATCCGGCAGGTGAAGCCAACGGCCGACGGGCTTGAATATGCCGCGCGCATTTCGCCCGCTCTTCAGCAGATTGCCGATGCCAGCCAGCATCTGCGCGGGCAGCGCGAACATACTGTGCGTGTGGTGATGCCGCCAAGCTTCGCCGCGAAATGGTTTTCCAAGCGCATGGCGCGGTTTCTGATCGATTATCCGGCGACGTCGCTTCATGTCGGGTCGTCGTCGCTTTATACCGATTTTGATCGTGACCCGGTCGATATTGCCGTGCGGTATTTTGACGGGAATGACGAAAAGCTTGAAGCCGTCCTGATCTATCGTGGGCAGGCGGCGGCGTTCTGTTCGCCTGCCTATCGCGACCGGATGGGGTTTGAACACCCTGTCGATCTGGCGCGCGCCACTTTGCTAAACGACATTCTCCATGACTGGTGGGAAGAATGGCTGGGTCAGTTTGCCGGAATGAGCCCGGCCGGGATTGCCGCGATCAAGCGCATTGAGATTGATCAGACATCGATGGCGATTGAGGCTGCGATCCACGGGCAGGGTGTGGTGATGGCCAACCCGTTATTGGCCGAGGAAGACGTGATGGAAGGCAAGTTGATCCATCTGTTTCCCGAACAGGTTCTGAAAGTTCCGTCGGGTTATTATCTGGTTCATCCGAAAAACCGGGAACTGCGTGGGCAGGTAAAGCTGTTTCGGGACTGGCTGCTGGGCGAGGCGCACGAACTTTCCCTGTTGCAAAATACGTAAACAGAAAAGCCCCGGCCAGTTGACCGGGGCTTTGATTTTAGTGCGCGGTGTTACCGTCAGTCGGCAAAGACGCGGGCGAAAATCGTGTCGACATGCTTGGTGTGGTAACCAAGGTCAAACAGGCTTTCGAGCGTTTCCATCGGGATTTTCGCGGTAACATCGGCATCGGTTTTCAGAAGCGACAGCAGATCGCCTTCGCGGTTCCAGACCTTCATCGCGTTACGCTGAACGATGCGGTACGAATCTTCGCGCGAGACGCCATGCTGCGTCAGGGTCAGCAGTACGCGCTGCGAGAAGACCAGACCGCCCATCTGATTGAGGATTTCGTCCATCCGTTCCGGATAGACGACAAGGTTTTCAACCACATTGGTCAGGCGCATCAAAGCAAAGTCGAGCGTTACGGTCGCATCCGGGCCGATATTGCGTTCGACCGATGAATGCGAAATATCGCGTTCATGCCAAAGGGCAACGTTTTCCATTGCCGGGATCGCCATCGAACGGACAAGACGCGCAAGCCCGGTCAGGTTTTCAGTTAGAACCGGGTTGCGTTTGTGTGGCATTGCCGACGAACCCTTCTGCCCCTTGGAGAAGAATTCTTCAACTTCGCGGACTTCGGTGCGTTGCAGATGGCGGATTTCGGTAGCCAGATGCTCGACCGAGGATGCGATAACGCCAAGGGCTGCGAAATAGGCGGCATGACGGTCACGCGGGATGACCTGAGTCGAAACCGGTTCGGGTTTCAGGCCAAGCTTGGCCGCAACATGTTCTTCGACCTGCGGGTCGATATTGGCAAATGTGCCAACCGCACCGGAAATCGCACAGGTTGCGATTTCTTCGCGTGCGA
>CAMPHD010000350.1 GCA_946885765.1 uncultured Thalassospira sp. | reverse complement strand
GCGACGGCAGGGGCGATGTCATCGGGGGATGGTTCGCCGTCGGTGCCAAGCGGGGCAGCGAGGACTTCGAACCCCATTTCGCGGCCCAGTTCGGTCAGATCGGCGACGTTGGAAACGGAATTGTCTTCGCGGCTGTTATAAACCACGCCAAGTTTGTCCATCGGGCGATAGGCGCGGATGGCATTGATCTGGGCGGCAAGCGGGGCGATGTGGGCGGCCCCGGTGACATTTGGGCGGCTTTGGCCCGCAGGGGCGGCGATGCCGGTTTTCCATGGCGATGAAACCATTACATAAACTACCGGAAGATCGATGATGTTTTGTGCCGGATCGACGGCATCATATTTACCGACCACGGCCGATGTGATCCCGGTGCCCCATGTGTAAACCAGATCGGGCGGGGCTTTGCGGATCTGATCAATGATGGCAGGCACGCGCGACAGATCGCGCGCAGTGTCATAAATGGTCAGGTCGACGGAAATGTTGTTTTCATCGAAATAGGCGCGAAATCCCTGTTCGACATTGGTTTCGCCCCGCCACAGGATCATGGCGATTTTAAGCGGATCCTGTTGCGATTGTGCATATGCCGCCGGAGCAAAGATTGTGACGGCGATGGCCGCAAGAACACCTATCAGACGAAAGACGGTTGGAAGGAAAAAGGTCATTTCGTTCCTCCCTCGTTTTTCTGTTCTGCGGGCACATGGCCGATCAGAAGTTCAAAGCACAGAACCGAAACAGCGGCAAAGGCCCCGAAGATCAGAACCGCGTGCGTTGTTCCGACCAGAAGGGTCAGACCGGCGGCAAGCAACGGACCCGCAGCCCCGCCCAGCCGTTCGGCCAGACGCAGGACGGCAAGAACCGGGCCGGTGCCGTGATCCTTGGTGAAATCCTTGCTGAGTTTCAGGCTGGCGGAAAGCTGTGCGGGGATTGAGGTCGCCTGCGCCAGACCGAGCAGGGCGACGGCAACCGCAAACAGGGCATATTCCGGAAGCCAGCCCGCCAGCAGCAACCCGGCAGCAGTCAACCCGCCGCCAATGCCGACCGCGCGGGTTTCGTTCTGGTTCTTGTCGGTCCATTTTGCCGCGGCCCAGCCGGTCAGGATCGCGACCAGCCCGTAAAGCATGATCACCCGCCCGGTTTCAGCCGTGGTTGCACCCGATTGCAGCAAGATCATCGGGGTCAGGTAATATAAAAAACCGCTGAGGATCAGTTTGGCGGGAATGGCGGCAAACAGGATCAGAACCTGCAAACGACGATTGCCGAGCATGGCGCGAAGTGCGGCCTTGGTCGGGATCGGTGGCGGGGTTTTGCCGCGCACCATATTATCCATCAGGAAGAAGGCCAGGAGGACGGCGAGAAACGCGATGGTCGCACCGGCGATAAAGGTCATGTCCGGTCCGAAATGACCCGCAACAATCCCGCCGATCGCCGGGCCGCAGATATCGGCCAGCATGATGCCGCTGACCATCATGGCAGTACCCTGTGTGCGGTTGCTGTCATTCGTGGCGTCAAGGACATAGGATTGACAGGCGACAAAGGTGGAGGCGTAACCTATTCCCGACAATGCCCGCCACAGGACAAGATCCCAAATGCCAACGGCAAAGGCGGTGCCGATCAGGCCCAGTGTCGCCAGAAACGCGCCGCACAGATACATGCGAAGTGACCCGACCTGTTCCTGAAACAGGCTACAGATCGGCATGGAAAGGGCAACCATCAGAAGATGAACCGCCATGACGACGCCGGCACCAAGCTGCCCGTCGATGCTGTGGGATGTGACCTGGCTAAAGAAGGCGGGCATGATTGGCCGGGCCAGTTCTTCGGCAAGGACGAACATGAAGGCCAGCATGCGAACACCGATCAGCTTTACCTCGCGTTCGCGCTGGGGATGGGTTCCGACCTTTTGGGCGGTGGTGTTGATCAGGGAATTGATGCGTTCCATGAACTGGCCGATTTCGTCATGGGTGCTTTGGCCATGCAGCAGGGTGAATTTGCGGTCGCGCACATTGTCCAGAACCTTGCGCGCCACCCTTACTGGCAGGGCGACATTGACGGTTAACACCAGCAACATCAGTTCAAATGACAGGGCGAGCGTAATGATGAAAATGATCGCAATGTCATAAAGATTATCCGTCACCGGGCGCATCAGGGCCGCACGGGCATGGCCAAGGACGACTTCGATATCGTCCTGTCCGTCCTGCCCCTCGGCGCGGGGCAGGTCCAGACGGGTGACGATATAGGCGGTATCGTTGCCAGACGCAGCCTTTAGGGCGGTGGCGATTCCATCCGATGGCAGGCCGCCCGCGTGCAGTATTTCGCCGCCCTTTTCGGTGATGGCGGCAAAAACCAGATCGGGATCGCCATTGCGAAGCTGATAGACCACGGTTTCAAAACCGACAATTTCGCGCAGCGGAATGCCGAGCCGAAGGGCATTTTCGATTTTTTCGCCAAGAACCCGGGCTTCGATCCCGGCCTTTTCGCGGATTTCGGTTTGCAGATCGGCTCGCGCCAGTTCGGCGGCCCGCCATGAAATCCCGACCAGTGCAATACAAAGCGAGATTGTGCTGAATAGCAGCAGAATCCAGATCGTGCCCTTGGGGAACAGGCGGCTTCGGATGTTGCCGCCATGAGGGGATGTCGGAGTGTCAGGTTTGGTATCGGGATTGGCAGAGAGGGTCATTTCAGGGGCTCCGCCGGGGTTTCCGATAGGCGTTTGGTGCCGCCCTTTTTTGTTTCATGGGGCAACTGATCGCGGATTTCGCGGTACAAGGAAATCAGTTCGATTTCGCTTTGGGTCAGGACGTCGCCATCATGGGGGCGGATATTGGGGGCCTTGCCTGCAACCGCGCGCGCCAGATCTTCGTGCAGTTCTTCGAAAACGCGATGGCGGCGGCGCATCAGGATGAACAGAACGCCAAGGATGGGAACAATCATGCCCATGCCCAAGGCCGCCGATTTCCACATTTCGGAGAAGGCATTGGCAAGTTTGGCTTCGGATGCTTGCGCACTTGCGGTGATGACGACCTGGCCTGTGCATTGGCCAAGGCTGTCGCGAAGGACCTGTCTGGCGGTTGCGATGCCCGGTGTGAAATCGATCCAGTGATCCTGTCCGTTTCGGGCGATTGGAGTTGTTTGTCCGATCCGGTCGTCAGGGGATTTTGCAGACTCGCTGATCGGGATACCTTCGCAGTCAAGAACAGCGACATTGCGGATTTCGTCGGCCATGAGCAGGCGCCGGTTCAGAATTGATGACAGGTTTTCCATGTTTTCCAGCCGCAGACCGAGATCGATACCGGCAAGGATATCCTGGCTGGTTTCATTGAGGATCACGGTCATGCGCTGGGCCAGAAGGGTGTGAAGGGTCTGGTCGAATCGCAGATAGTTCAGGACCGTGGTCATGCTTAATGCGCTTGCAAGCACAAGGAAAAGGGCCAGCCCGATCTTGGTAGACAGCTTCAAAACGTGTCTCCGGCGACATATATTTTCAAAATATTTTCAAAACACAGTCCTGTTAAGCCGGTTATATCCTCAGAAACCCGCTTTCACAAACCATATGGTCGGTTGCATCGGGGGTTGGGTCAAGGCTGTATAAAACCTTGATTCGGTTTGCAGTGCCGATAGTTAGCGATTATGATTTGCCGCGGGACAATAAACCGGGGGACGTTATGGGGGCTGAAACGCTTGAAGTGCTGAAACGGCGCAAACAGCACCGTCTTGCAAGTGGTGTTGTGCAACGCAATACCCTTTGGGCGGCCACGACCGGTTTTGTTCCGATCCCTGTTGTCGATTCTGCGGCCACGGTTGCCGTGCAGCTTAAAATGCTGGCGGAACTGAGTGATGTTTATGGTGTTGCGTTCAACAAAAGCAGCGGCAAATCCGTGATCGCGGCCTTAACGGCGTGCATTACC
>CAMPHD010000349.1 GCA_946885765.1 uncultured Thalassospira sp. | reverse complement strand
TCCGAAACGTGCGAACGCGTATTCAGGTTCCAATAAGCGATTTGAAAAAATAAAAAACCACCGGTTCGAGTGAATCCGGTGGTCGGTAACCTTCCGGAATTTATCCGGGAATAGCCTAGTGATGAGTCTCGATAATAGTGCCGGATTTTACAACTTCGGTAATCGTCACACCAAGGTTTTCGTCCACCACGACCAGTTCGCCACGCGCAACCAACCGGTTATTGACATAAATATCAACCGGCTCCCCCACCTTGCGATCCAGTTCAAGAACCGCACCGCGGGTCAGGCGCATCAATTGTGCAACCTGAATCTGGCTTTTGCCGATCACGGTCGATACACGTACCGGCACATCATACGCCGCCCCGATTTCGGATGCAGCATGACGTTTGGCAAAAGGATCGTCGTCGTTTTTAGCCATGGTAACCAGATCACCCGGATAAAATGGAAGAATCGCGAAACTCTATTCTAGAGGTTAGCTTTGAAAAAAGTGTTAGCAAGCTTATTCGTAAAATTTACGGTAGTTTTCTGTATAATAATCGCCTACATGAAGAACCCTTCAGCGATCCGCGTCACCAGTGCCAAACAGAAATGCAGGACTTTTCATGAGCTACGACCGCCAATGGGTGGCAGATGCCATCAACATCATCGAAGCCGACTTCAACCGGTCTGCCGACACCCATCTGATCCGTCTTGATCTGCCATCCCTTGACGGCATCGGTTTGTACCTGAAAGATGAATCGACCCACCCATCGGGCAGCCTGAAGCATCGCTTGGCACGCTCGTTGTTTCTGTATGGCCTTTGCAATGGCTGGATATCCAAAGACACCCCGATCATCGAGGCATCAAGCGGCTCGACGGCGGTATCCGAAGCCTATTTTGCCCGGCTTCTGGGGTTGCGGTTTATTGCCGTGATGCCGAAATCAACGTCGCAGCAAAAAATCGATCAAATCGCCTTTTATGGCGGTGAAAGCCATCTGGTCGATCACAGCGGTCAAATCTATGCCGAATCCCAGCACCTCGCGCGAGAACTGGGCGGCCATTATATGGACCAGTTCACCTATGCCGAACGCGCGACCGACTGGCGGGGCAACAACAACATCGCCGAAAGCATCTTTGACCAGCTTAAACGCGAACCCCATCCGGTTCCGCGCTGGATCGTGGTGGGAGCAGGCACAGGCGGGACATCATCGACCATTGGTCGCTATATCCGATACGGACAAATTCTTGGCATGGGATGCGAACTATGCGTCGCGGACCCGGAAAACTCGGTTTTCTATGACGCCTATGAAACCGGTAAATGCGACATCACCGGGGAAAAGGCTTCGCGTGTCGAAGGCATCGGTCGCCCGCGCGTTGAACCAAGCTTTAACCCCAACGTCGTCGATCACATGATCCGCGTACCGGATGCCGGCAGCTTCGCCGCCCTGCAATATCTGGAAAAACATATGGGCCGTCGATGCGGCGGGTCGACCGGCACCAACCTGATCGCCACCCTGTCATTGATCAGTCAGATGAAAAAGGCTGGCGAAACCGGATCGGTCGTGACCCTTCTTTGCGATGGCGGTGACCGTTATCGCGATACCTATTACAATCCGGACTGGATCACCAAACAGGGCATCGACCTTGCCCCTTGGCATACGGCCCTTGAAACCTTCGATAAAACCGGCGTGTTTGAAATGTCGATGGATTGCTGTACGGCTCGCTAATCATCGCCGTATGGCCGTAAGCAAAAAAAGACGGGCGGATTTCTCCGCCCGTTCAGGTGCTTCATCAAGGTTGAGGCAAAACTTAGCCCGAAATCGCGATCTTGCGCGGTTCCGGCTTCACTTCCGCTACTTTAGGGAGAGTGAGCGTCAGGACACCGTTCTTGAACGATGCCGCAATCTTGTCTGCATCGACAGTGTCGGGCAGACGGAATAAACGTTTGAAGCTGCCATAGGTGCGTTCAATAACACGCACACCGTCATTGCTTTCACGGGTTGATTTCTTTTCGCCCGTAATCGTCAGGACACCTTCAAGTACCGACACATCAACATCGTCCTGTTCAACGCCCGGAAGTTCGGCGGAAAGTTCGATATTGTCGTCGGTTTCGTGGACGTCGATACGCGGGGTCAGAAGCTTTTGCGTCACTTCGTCGCCACTTGCATCGACAGAATTCGCAAGCCCGTTACGACCAAAGATCGAGCCGATCATACGATCAAAATCACGTCCGAAAACACCAAGTGGATCACCATATACCGGACGCGAAGCCAAACGACGAGCAGTACCATTAACAGTCTGAAGACCAGTCATAATTACCCTCCTAAACAGACAGGTAGTTCTTGCGCCGCAGGTCCAGTCATGCTGCAACCCTGACGCGTACAAGGCCACCATGGCCCTTCAATTCAACAAATAGATCAGGGTGATTTTTCCGCAAGTGGTGGCATGCATTTTTTTGGAAAATTTATTCGGCCCCCTCGCGCAGGCATTCCACAAGATGGAAAAAACCAAAGCACCCCCGAAGCACCTATGGCGCAAGCACCTGATTCGAACTAGCTTCTTTTCATTGTTCGCAGGTAAACCCTGCCCTTCACAGATACAGGAAGTTTCATGAGCCAGCTTTTCACGCCCCTTTCGCTGGGCAAGCTTGAACTTGATAACCGCATTATTATCGCCCCCATGTGCCAATATTCGGCCGATAACGGCAAAGCCACCGCATGGCACGACATGCATCTTGGCAATCTCGCTCAATCGGGTGCGGGACTTCTGATTATCGAGGCTACCGCAATTGAACCCGAAGGCCGGATTACCTATGGCGATGTCGGATTGTGGGACGACAAAACCGAAGCCGCGATGGCCAAAACTCTCGCCGCGGTTCGCAGTCATTCGGATATACCGATTGCCGTCCAGCTCGCTCATGCCGGACGCAAGGCATCCTGCGAAAAGCCGTGGGATGGAGGCGGCGCAATCGCCCCCGACCAGAAAAACGGCTGGCAGATTGTTGCCCCCTCAGCAATCCCCTTCCGAGCCGGCGATCCGGAACCCGAAGCCCTTGGCACATCGCGCATCCGCGAAATCGTTCAGGGCTTTGTCGACGCGGCAAGGCGTGCAGATCGCCTTGGCATTGACGCCATCGAAATCCATGCCGCACATGGCTATCTGCTGCATCAGTTCCTGTCACCGCACTCCAACAAACGCCAGGACGATTACGGAGGCTCGCTTGCAAATCGTATGAGAATTGTTCTGGAAGTCTATGACGCGGTACGAGCTACCTTTGATCCGGCCAAACCGGTTGGCATTCGTATTTCGGCCTCCGACTGGGTCGATGGTGGCTGGGATATCGATCAAAGCGTGGAACTGGCGCGTATTCTCAAGGAACGCGGTTGCGATTTTATCGATGTGTCATCCGGCGGCCTTCACATCGATCAGAAAATCCCGCTTGGCCCGAACTATCAGGTTCCCTTTGCCGACCGGATCAAATCGGAAACCGGCATGACAACCATCGCGGTTGGCCTGATCACGGAGCCAGAACAGGCAGAAGCCATCGTCTTCACCGGTCAGGCCGATGCCATAGCGCTTGCGCGCGGCATACTCTATGACCCGCGCTGGCCATGGCATGCTGCCGCAGCACTTGGTGCCGAGGTCAAGGCTGCCAATCAGTATCTGCGCTGTCAGCCAAGAACGTTTAAAAAACTGTTCGGTTAATCTGGAAAATCCCCGCATCTCATCTGGCTGCGGGGATTTTTATCTCAATCGACACCGAAACAAAAAGGGCCTCGCATTGCGAGGCCCTTTCCGTAGCGAGAAGGTCGGTTGGTGGTAAAAGGCTTAGAAGCCCATACCGCCCATGCCGCCCATGCCGCCCATGCCGCCCATGTCAGGCGCGCCACCGGAGGATTTGTCTTCCGGCTTTTCAGCGATCATGCAT
>CAMPHD010000348.1 GCA_946885765.1 uncultured Thalassospira sp. | reverse complement strand
GCTGGGACCAAGCCAGAAAAAGACGCGCGGCATTCCGGTGAAATAAGAACAAAAGCGGGGCATCAAACCCCGCTTTTTCGTTTTCAGGGCAACAGGATCGTCACCCCGGTGGTTGATACTGCGCTCGGGATTTTAAGGCGCGAAACGCCTGTTTTGCCAAACGATTGATCGGATTTGTCGCCTAGCCAAAATCAAACAGCGACAGGGTCGGGTTGGATTTGATGTATTCGACCTGCCCTTCGTCCGCATCGCCGGTGCAGTGCCAGCCGTGGCTTTCGTAAAAGCCATGCGCGCGGATTTTGGGATCGGCATCGGTGGTCAGCGATATGTCGTTGCAGCCTTGCGCGAACAGCCATTCCTCGGCCACGCGCAAAAGTGCGCGTCCCACCCCGCGGCCTTCAAAATCGGGATCAACGAACAATGCCCATAATGTCGCCTCGCGCGGGATGGCGATGGCAAAGCCCGCCGCAGCACCATCCAGATCGGCCACCCACATGCCATAGCCATCAGCAATCCATTTGCCAAAGGCGGACTTGGTGATGCCGCGTTCGGCCAACTGATCCACGGACAGATGGTTTTCGCGCACCCGGCTTCGGATGGCGAAAATGGCACTGACGTCAGAGGTACCGGCTTTGCGGATTTTCATGGGGTGATTTTGGGTCCAAGCGAAACTGGCGGCAATTTAGCCTGCTTTGCCCGAAATGGAAGCAAAAACGCCATCAGGATGATGGTGCCAAACCCGCAGTTGGCGCGGCCAGACGCACCGGCTGGCGCTTTGGCCCCCATGTGCCGGGGCGCGGTTGGAACACACCTGCGCAATGGGTGCCACATTGGGTGCAGGCCCCATGCGCATCAAGGCTCCAGTCCGATAACTGATACCAGTCCCGCCCGATCAGGATGTGACCGCAGTTATGGCAAAAGGTGCTTGATCCTGCCTTGTCATGAACATTGCCGACATAAGCATAACGAATGCCGTTTTTCATCGCGATATCCCGCGCCCGGATCAGGGTCGCGGGCGGGGTGCGCGGATGATCCATCATTTTCCAGTCGGGATGAAAGGCGGTGAAATGCATCGGCACATCGGGGCCAAGTTCACCCGCCACCCATGACGTCATTTCATCGAATTCCGCGTCGCTGTCATTCTCGCCGGGGATCACCAGATTGGTCAATTCAAACCACACCCCGGTTTCATGTTTAAGATACTGAAGCGTTTCCAGAACATCGGCCAGATGGGCGGAACAAAGCTTGTGATAGAAATCCTCGGTAAAGCCCTTGAGGTCGACATTGGCCGCGTCCATATGGCGGAAGAATTCCTCGCGGGCTTTATCGCCGATATAACCCGCCGTGACCGCCACGGTGCGAATGCCGACTTCGCGGCAGGCCTGCGCCACATCCACCGCATATTCGAGAAAAATCACCGGATCGTTATAGGTAAAAGCGACCGCCGAGCAGCCATATTCCTTTGCAGTTCTGGCGATCATTTCAGGCGTCGCAAGCGATCCCAGCCTGTGCATTTCACGTGCCTTGGAAATCTCGTAATTCTGGCAGAACTTGCAGGTCAGATTACAGCCCGCCGTGCCAAATGACAGGATCGGGGTGCCGGGCAGGAAATGGTTAAGCGGCTTTTTTTCGATCGGATCAATGCAAAAGCCCGATGACCGGCCCCATGTGGTCAAAACCACCTGATCGCCTTCGCGCGCCCGAACAAAACACAAGCCCCGCTGCCCGTCCTTCAGCTTGCAAAAGCGCGGGCAGACATCGCACTGGATACGGCCATCCTCAAGATGGTGCCAGTAGCGGCCGGGGACGCTATCGATTTGCGGGGTCGTGACATTCATGGCGTTTTGGACCCTGACGGGACTTCACGATTGTTAGCTTGTCCTTTCAATATGTAGTCCTGATCACTATCTTTTTCAAAGGAAGCCAAGCGATTGGAACATAAATGACCCTCATCCGCCCACCCGCCATTGCCGGAACGTTTTATCCCGCCGCACCCGATATGTTGCGCAGCGAGATTGACGGGTTGATCCATGCCGCGGTCGAAAGCCAGACGGAGAATAATACGCCAATCCCCAAGGCGATTATTGTGCCCCATGCCGGGCTGATGTTTTCAGGGGCGATTGCCGGTTTGGGTTTTGCCACGGTTCGGACGTTAAAGGGTACGGTCAAACGGATCGTGATCATTGGTCCGGCGCATCGCATGGCGTTTCAGGGGATTGCGATTGCCAAGGCGGACGGGTTTGCCACACCGCTTGGCGATGTGCGCTGTGATCTGGCCGGGTTGCAGGCGGCCCTTGCATGGCCGCAGGTACAGGTTCTGGACGAGGCGCACACGCAAGAGCACGGGCTTGAGATCGAATTGCCGTTTATCCAGCGCCTGTTTGGCGAAGATGCCGATATCGGCATTGTGCCGTTGCTGGTCAGCCGGTGTTCTGCACGGCAGGTGCATGAGGTGATCGAGGCCCTTTGGGGTGGGCCGGAAACCCTGATCGTGATTTCATCGGACCTGTCGCATTTTCATGATTACGACACCGCCAGGCGCATCGACGACAATACGCGCGCAATGATCGAACGGTTTGACGCCGAAAGCATCACAAGCGGCGATGCATGTGGCGCGTTGCCAGTTGCGGGCATGTTGATGTCGGCCCGCAAACGCGACATGCGGATCAGGACGCTTGGCATGTGTAATTCCGGCGATATCACGGGCGATAAATCGCGCGTTGTCGGCTATGGCGCATGGGCGGTTTATGCGGGGTCAGCGGACATGCGCGAGGATGAAAAGACGAACAAATCATCAGGCGGCTTTGTCGGCATGACCGAAAAGCTTCTGGCCGATCACGGGGCGACGATGATCGACCTTGCGCGGCAATCGATCTGGCGCGGGATCACGCATGGCGGACCGCTTCGTATTGAACCGGCATCGGTTTCGCCCGAACTTCTGCAACCAGGTGCATGCTTTGTGACATTAAAGAAATCCGGCCAGCTTCGCGGCTGCATTGGGTCGATGATGGCGCATCGCGATCTTGCGACGGATCTTTGTGAAAATGCCTTCAAGGCCGGGTTTGGCGACCCGCGTTTTCCGGGCCTTCGCCAAGATGACTTGAATGACGATCTGGAATTATCGATCTCGGTCCTGTCCCCGCCGCGTGATTTTCCGTTTGAAAGCGAGGCCGATCTGATCGCGAAACTGACACCCCATGAGGATGGCATCATCCTGTCGGATGGCAATCATCGTGGTTTGTTCCTGCCACAAGTCTGGGAGCAATTGCCCGATCCGGCGGATTTCGTGGCGCAGTTGAAACGCAAGGCCGGGCTTTCGACGGATCACTGGTCGGATCGCATGCGCGCCCAACGGTTTGTCACGCGTGGCATATCGGGCAAGGACATCGCGCCCAGGAATTTCTGGCAGCAATCGACCCCGATGTCATGAGCATTGCCGGATCAGACAATATCAATGCCCGTGATGCGCGATATCGTTATTTCATTGAAAGCGTGATCGCGTGGGAAGGAGTTTGGGGGCTTTATGATAAAGGCTGGCTGTTGTGCCCCGGCAATGAAGGCACCCGATATTGCCCGTTTTTCGCAAGCCATGACCATGCGGATACGTGGAACGAGACTGCGCAAACCGGCTATGTCCCGACCGCCATCACACTGGTTGAACTAACCGAAAAGCTGTTGCCCGATCTTGCCCGGAACAGGATTGAGCCCGGTATTTCTCCCACCGGCGATGATGGCCCGATCCTGCCGGGGCATTCGGCATTGCATGATGATTTGATGGCCGCATTGAAACGCCATATTCAGGGCACATGAACAGACTGGACGTGATGGGCAAAATTCCCTATGCCCTTTGCACGCAAAAAGATTAACCAGACGAGATTGCCATGACGATTGCCCTTCCGGCCGATGCCAGTGCCCTT